>JBCBZW010000001.1 GCA_039815145.1 Pseudomonadota bacterium | reverse complement strand
TGGCCTGCGTGAGCGCGGCATCCGTGCGGGCGACGCTGCCCTCGCGTTGGAGGCGCTGGACGTTGACTGGGTGGTGCAGGCCCGAGCGGTCCGGATTCGCCGCTTCGGCGCCGGTTCGCCCGACGGTGAGGCCGCGCGAGCAAAGCAGGCGCGCTTCCTCCAGTCACGTGGCTTCAGCGCAGCGCAAACCTTTCAGGCGCTAGAGGGCGACGCAAACCCTCTCGACTAGGCATCTGCGTCGTCGCCGCTGGCCGGAGGCGGGGCCGCCGTTTGCGCCTTACCCTATCGCGGTTTACACCCCGTCACCGTGTCACCACCCGGTGATGTGTCAACGACCGTAACGTCCCTTGGAGCTGCTCCCCGTCGGTGACACGATGGTCGGTGCTTCGATCAAACCACAGGGAGTGTCACATGAGCGTTGCACGCGTTACGGAAATCATCGCCTCGTCACCGAAGTCCTTCGATGACGCCGTCGATCTCGGGGTGGCCCGCGCCACCAAGACCCTGCACAACGTGCAGTCGGCGTGGGTGCAAGACCAGAAGGTACTGGTGGCGAACGGCAAGGTGACCGAGTACCGGGTTGCCCTGAAGGTCACCTTCATCCTCAACGACTGAGCGGATCCGCTAAGTCGACGATGTAGTAGACCGTCGACTCGTATCGTCGTGCGATCGCGCACGACGGTACGAATCCGTCTGGCGAGTGCCCAGATTTGCCGGCCTCCGAAGCCTGTGGCACCGTAGGATTCCGATTCGATCCAAGTCGACTCCCCTATGTCTGGCTCGCGCGCCAACCTGCCGGCATCCCCCGCGACCGCGTCGCGACGGTCACTAAAACACTTCGATGATTTCGTGCTCGATCCAAACCGCGGCACGCTGAGTCGTGGAGACGAACCGCTGAAGCTGCGGCCACGCACCTTCCAGCTATTGAGCTATTTCATCGCCCACCCTCAGCGCCTGTGTTCGAAGAATGAACTGATCGAGGCCGTGTGGGGGCCGGTCGAGGTAACCGATGACGCATTGACCCAGTGCGTAGTGGAGCTGCGACGCGTATTGGGTGACGATGAACGTATCGTCCTGAAGACGGTCCCTCGGCGGGGCTACATGCTCGATGTGGCCGTGCGGGAGGAGCGAGCGCAGCCCCTTGCAGCTGCGACTGCGACTGAGTCGACCGCAGGCACGAGGTGGTGGCAAGCGTCGCTGCCCCTTGCGGCGGTGGTGATATCGGTGTTTGCGGCGCTCATGTATCTGCTCACGCCGCAGCGTCCCCCGCCCACGGCGATCTCGCCGCCTCCAGCAGAGCGCAATGCGCTCGCCGTGATGCCCTTCGTCGATCTGAGTGCGGCTCAAGATCTTCAGTATCTGGGGGATGGTATCGCTGAGGAGGTGCTGAACAGCCTCGCAAGAGCAAGCTCCCTCCGGGTCGTAGGGCGTACTTCGTCATTCGCCCTGCGCGACAGCGGTCTGACAGCGGGAGGACTCGGCGAGCGCCTCGATGCGTCCCACATCCTGGAAGGTAGCGTGCGCGAAGTTGACGGACGGCTACGAGTCACCGCGCAACTAGTGGAAGCGGCAAGCGAGCGCCAGCTCTGGTCCGAGGTGTTCTCTGAGGATGATGGTGGTGAACTGTCATTGCATAGGCGCGTGGTCGACGCCGTACGAACGAGCTTCGCCGAGCCCGCTATGCAGCGACCCAACGCACGTGTTTGGGACCCCGCCCTGTATCGCCAGTTTCTGCAGGCGAAGTTCGTGCTCGATTCGGGGAATCAAGATTCACTCGAGGTTGCCGAAGCGCTGCTCGCGCAGATCTTGACGCGGGATGAGACCTTCGCCCCGGCTTGGCGAGAGCTGTATCGCGTTGGCTACGCGAAATCTCGCCGTGATCCCCCCGGGACTCGGCAGGGCCGCCTCGAAGTCAACATGGAACTTCGGCGTCTGCTGGATAAGGCAGCGGTGCACGATCCCGGTGACCCGGCGGTGGTTGCCTACCAGGCGTGGCAAACGGCCACAGCCCTCGCCGACTTGGAGACAGCCGCCGTCCAGCTGCGGCGTGCACTCGATCTCGCGGGTGACCAGGAATCGGTGCTCTTCGTGGCGTCCTACTTCGCGGCTGCCTTCCTCAGCGATCGGAGCGCCCTGGCCGTGAGCGAACGAGTCTTGGAGATTAACCCCCTATGCGGCCTCTGCCTGCATCTGGACGCGCGGCTGCATCTGCGCACGGGTAGCTACGATCATGCCGTGGCGCGGATCGATCAGTTGCGATCGATCACGGGGATGCCGCACGGGCAGAGCACCATCGCCCTGGCGCATTTGCTTGCCGATGATGCGCGTTCGGCACTTGTTTACATCGAGCGAGAATCCAGTGCGCCCCACCGGGCCCGGGGCCTGGCGCTCGCGTTGCATCGACTGGGCGAAGAGTCTCGTTGGCGACTGGAGGTCAACAAGCTGACGGGGTTGATCGAATCTGGCGGGAGTCCCTCAGAGCTCCGTCCACTACTCGCTGAGGTCTACGCCCAGGCGGGACTGGTGGACGCCGCTTTTGAGGAGCTTTCGATACTCATCGACTGGGCCCTAGAGGGCGGCGTCGCCGGGTTACCGAACACGGACTTTTTCGAACTTGCGCTGGCCATGCGATCACCTTTGCTGGCTCCCCTGAAGGAAGAGCCACGCTGGGAGGAACTGCTGACGAGGGCCGGCCTCGCACCGGCACGTTTGGCTGAGCTGGAGCTGTCCCTGCCGGTGCGCTGACGGCGCGTTCGATCGCTCAGGATCGAACGCGCCGCGTGCGATCAGCTAGGGTTCAGTCGCCTTGCCCTAGGGAAGCTCGAACACGGTAACGCCCGCAGCGTAGCCGAACGGGCGCCCTTCGATGCCGAGGTGCGGAATGCCGGCCAGGGGATCCTCGGGCGTCAGCAGTTGCCGCGCGAGCTCACGGCCGTCGGCCTCATTGGCCGGCCCGTGGCCGAAGACGAGCACCCATACCTGGCTGCCCGGGGAGGGCGTGAAGTCGCGCACCGTGCCGCGCAGGAAGCGCCGGGATTCATCACCTGCGATCGCTGAGTCGAAGCGGCCGAACACGGCCAGAGGATTGACGATGTCCTCGACGGGGTCCGGCGTGCCGAAGTCGGCGAGGCCGCACATGCCGGCGTAGCCGAAGGGCTCATCGAAGGGCACATCGGAATTCTCCGTGGTGAGCGGGAAGTTCGCGCAAGCCTGGGGCGAGTCGATGTAGACCCACCAGGCGGTGTACGCGTGGCCCGGGATCAGGCCGGTGACCTCCAGCGTGGCGTTCAAGCCACGTTCTCCTGCACACAGGCGGGAGCGACCGCTGACGGCTTGACCGGCGATCTCCTCGCCCCAGAAGTCCAGGATCGCACCGACCTGGCAATCGCCCCCCGCTTGCCCGATCGCGGCCCCCGCTCCCTGGGCAAAGGCACTGGGGATGGTTATGGCCATGCTGAATGCGAGCGCTGCAGCGCATCCCTTTCTTGTCTCTAACATCGAATTCCTCCACTGACTCGACAGCTGTCGACCGAACGATCGACGCGCTCTCAGCTTCGGTGCGGCGCCTCCCGGGAATCACGAACGGCTCACGAACAAACCCTGCGAAAACCACGAAAGCCCGGGCTAAGCGTCTGTTTCCTCGTGCCAGGCGTCGCGGATCGGGTGGAAGGGAGTGTGACCAGCGATGTGGGCCGTGCCGGGCCCCGCGGGCGGCTAGAGCCTCGATTGCTGCGATGCGTGCATGAGCCCCGCGCCGGCCGTACACTAGCGGGTCGCAGATCCGACGGGAGTGCAGCATGAAAAGTGCCGAGCTGCGGCGCCGATTCCTCGACTACTTCGCCCGCAATGACCACCAGGTGGTGGCCTCGAGTTCGCTCATTCCGGCGAACGACCCAACGCTGTTGTTCACCAACGCGGGCATGGTGCAGTTCAAGGACGTGTTCCTGGGCGAGGACAAGCGCTCCTACCGCCGGGCGACCACCTCCCAGCGCTGCGTGCGCGCGGGCGGCAAGCACAATGACCTGGAGAACGTGGGCTACACGGCTCGCCATCACACGTTCTTCGAGATGCTCGGCAACTTCAGCTTCGGCGACTACTTCAAGCGCGAAGCGATCGAGTTCGCTTGGGCGATGGTGACCGAGGAGTTCGGCCTGCCAGCCGATCGCCTGTGGGTGACGGTCTATCACGACGATGACGAAGCCGCCGACATCTGGACCAAGCACATCGGCGTGCCGGCCGATCGCCTCTCCCGCCTCGGCGAGAAAGATAACTTCTGGTCCATGGGCGACACGGGCCCCTGCGGCCCCTGCAGCGAGATCTTCTACGATCACGGCGCGAAGATCCCCGGCGGCCCGCCGGGCAGCAAGGACGACGATCTCGACCGCTACATCGAGATCTGGAACCTCGTGTTCATGCAGTTCGATCGCGACGCCACCGGCACCATGACGCCCCTGCCCAAGCCCTCTGTGGACACGGGCATGGGCCTCGAGCGCATGGCGGCCGTGCTTCAGGGCGTGCACAACAACTACGAGATCGACATGTTTCGGGCCCTGGTGGAGGCGGCGGCCAACGCCACCAATACGCAGGACCTGCAGGCGAGTTCCCTGCGCGTGATCGCCGATCACATCCGGGCCTGCTCGTTCCTGATCACGGATGGTGTGCTGCCCTCGAACGAAGGCCGCGGCTACGTGTTGCGCCGGATCATCCGTCGCGCCTGCCGCCATGGCTACAAGCTCGGCCGCCAGGAGCCGTTCTTCAACACCCTCGTGGCGCCCCTCGATGTGCAGATGGGCGAGGCGTTCCCGGAGCTGCGCGAGGCGAGCGGCCACGTGCAGAAGGTGCTGCGCCAGGAGGAGGAGCGTTTCGCCGAGACCCTCTCCCACGGCATGAAGATCTTCGAAGAAGGCATTTCGGGGGTCAGCGGCAAGGTGGTGCCTGGCGAGCTCGCCTTCCGCCTCTACGACACCTACGGCTTCCCGCCGGATCTCACCGCCGACATCGCTCGCGAGCGTGGCCTCACCGTCGACACGAAGGGCTTCGATGCGGCCATGCAGGCGCAGCGCGAGCAGGCTAAGAAGGCCAGTCGTTTCGGCGCTGGGGCGTCGACGCGAGCCATCGATGAGCAGACCCGCTTCACGGGCTACGAGCATCTCGCCGGCACGGCCAAAGTCACGCGCTTGCTGCAGGGAGAGGACGAGGTGGACGCCCTCGCCGCCGGCGTCGAGGGCGTGGTGGTGTTGGAGGAGACGCCGTTCTACGCCGAGTCCGGCGGTCAGGTAGGGGACAAGGGGCAGCTCGTCGCCGAGGATGGCAGCGTGCTCTTCACCGTGAGCGACACGCGCAAGTTCGGTAAGGCCCATGGCCACCTCGGCACGGTCAGCGACGGCGTGACCCTGCGCGTCGGCGACACGCTGCAGGCGACGGTCGACGGCAAGCTGCGCGAAGCTACGGTGCGCAACCACAGCGCGACGCACCTGCTCCACGCCGCCCTGCGCCAGGTGCTGGGTTCGCACGTGCAACAGAAGGGCTCCCTGGTGGCGCCCGATCGCCTGCGCTTCGACTTCTCCCACTACGAGGCAGTGAGCGCTGAGCAGCTGCGCGAGATCGAAGTGCTGGTGAACGAGCAGATCCGCCTCAACGTGGGGGCCCAGATCAGCGAGATGCCCTACGACGATGCGATCGCCGCGGGCGCCCTTGCCTTCTTCGACGACAAGTACGATGAGAACGTCCGTGTGCTACGCCTCGGAGACTTCTCCACCGAGCTGTGCGGCGGTACCCACGTCGATCGTGCCGGCGACATCGGGGCCTTTAAGATCCTGTCCGAGTCGGGGATCGCCTCCGGCGTGCGTCGTGTCGAGGCCGCCACCGGCGCGGGGGCCGTGAAGTGGATGCAGGACGCGGACGCTACCCTCGCCCAGACGGCAGACCTGCTGCGCACGGGGCGCGAAGACGTGGGCGAGAAGGTGGGGCAACTCCTCGAGCGCAACCGCAGCCTCGAGAAGGAGCTGGAGCGCCTGAAGGCGAAGCTCGCGGGCTCCGCGGGGGATGCGCTTACCGAGCAGGCCCAGGACGTGGAGGGCCTGAAGGTGCTGGCGGCTCGCCTGGAGGGTGCCGACGTCAAGACCCTGCGCGACACCGTGGATCAGCTAAAGAACAAGCTAGGCGATGCGGCGGTGGTGCTGGCCAGCGTCGACGGCGACAAGGTGCGCTTGATCGCGGGCGTCTCCAAGTCTCAGACCAAGCGTCTCAAGGCCGGTGATCTGGTCAACCAGGTGGCGGCCCAGGTGGGCGGCAAGGGCGGCGGTCGACCCGACATGGCGCAGGCCGGTGGCGATCAGCCGGAGAAGCTGAACGACGCGCTGGCGAGCGTCAGCGATTGGGTGCGCGCTCAGCTCACTTCGGCGGGCGGTTAGGTCACGATGAGCGAACCTTCGTCAGCGCGCAGCGGCCGTCGCATCGTGCAGAAGTTCGGCGGCACGTCGCTCGGGTCCTTGGAGCTGATTCGGGCAGCGGCGCAGCGGGTGGCGGCGGCACACCAGGCGGGGGATCAGGTCGCCGTCGTGTGCTCGGCCATGGGCGGGGAGACCGATCGCCTGCTGGGGATGGCGCGTGCCATGGCTGCAGATGCGGAGCGTGCCGAGGTGGACGTGCTGCTCGCGTCCGGTGAGCAGGTGTCCATCGCCCTGATGGCGATCGCCTTGCGAGAGCTCGGGTTGCAGGCGCGCTCGTGGCTGGGGTTTCAGGTGCCCGTGATTACCGAGGCGACGGCCGGCAAGGCGCGCATCCGTCAGATCGAGACCGCGGGGTTGATCGAGGATCTGCAAGGCGGGGTGATTCCCGTCGTGGCGGGGTTCCAAGGCGTCGACGAGCACGGCCGGATCACCACCCTTGGTCGTGGTGGGTCGGATACCTCCGCCGTGGCCCTCGCCGTCGCCCTGGAGGCGGACGAGTGTCAGATCTTGTCCGACGTGGATGGCGTGTACACCACCGATCCGCGGGCCGTGGACGATGCTCAACTAATTCGCCGCCTTAGCTTCGAGGAGATGCTCGAACTGGCCGGGCAGGGCTCCAAGGTGCTGCAAACGCGGTCCGTAGAGTTCGCCAGCAAGCACGGCATGGCCGTGCGCGTGATGCACAGCACGGGGGCCGATCCTGGCACCCTGATCGCGGATGAAGAAGAGGGCGCGCTGGAAGCGCCTCTGGTCAGCGGGATCGCGTTTTCCCGCGATGAAGCCGAGATAACTGTGACGCGGGTCCCGAATCTTCCCGGAACTGCCTACAAAATACTCTCACCAGTGTCCGAAGCGAACATCGAAGTGGACATGATCGTGATGGCCTCCCACCCCGACGGGGGAGTGGACGTGACCTTCACGGTGCACCGCAACGAGTTCGTCCAGGCGATCAAGTGCGTCGAGAGCGCACTGGTCGAACTGCCAGGATCGGAAGTGCGTGGCAACAGCAACGTCGTGAAGATCGCAGCCGTCGGAATCGGCATGCGATCACATGCCGGGATTGCGTCGCGCATGTTCGAGGCCCTCGCCGCGGAGCGCATCAACGTGCGCATGGTGAGCACCTCGGAGATCAAGATGGCCGTGCTGGTGGACGAGGAGTATCTCGAACTCGGCGTTAAGGCCCTCCACCAGGCCTTCCGACTTCACGAGCCCCCGGCCACCGACCAGGCACGCTAGCCGAGAGCATCGGCCTCGCCATCTTGCATAAGGTTTGAATGTCGATGGTTGTCCGGCTGGCGTCGGGCCCCGCCATGGAAGCGGGATGAGTGCAAAGGATGCGAGAGTGAATCGGTTGCAGCCCACCGTTAGGGTATTGACCCGATTGTAGGTCTCTCAGGTCTTCGCTCTCATGGCTATCGAGGATGATGACGTTAGACAACGACAACGAGCCGTGCGGGGACGACGAGCGCAAGCAGTCAGTCATGGAGGCGAGTAAGAGATGCTGATTCTGACGAGAAAGAGCGGAGAGAGCGTGGTGATCGGTGACGACATCACGGTGACGGTCCTGAGTGTGAAGGGCAACTCCGTACGCATCGGCGTGGCGGCACCGAAAGAGGTGGCTGTGCATCGCGAAGAGATCTACGATCGGATCAAGGCGGAAGAAGCCGTCGGCGATTCGCGAGTCGCCGTCTAGGCGCCTCGAACGACCCGCGGAGGACGTGCCCGACCTCCATCCGGAGGCGGGCCGGCGTCCCAGGCGCCTGGCGAGGGCGCCCCGCCGGGCAGTGCTCACGTCGAGTGAGTAAATCCCGCGTACCCTGAATTCACCCCGTCCGGCCAGCCCTGCGACCGCTCCATGGGTTGTGGACGGGCGCGGTGACCACTATTATTCCTCGTCCTGCCGGAAGCGCGTTCTTGCGCCCTGGCTCGCCGCTGCGGAGAGATGGCTGAGTGGCTGAAGGCGCTCCCCTGCTAAGGGAGTAAGGGGATTAAACCCCTTCGAGGGTTCGAATCCCTCTCTCTCCGCCACCCCTTACGGCACCGGACCGGCCCCCTCCACCCGCCGCCGCACCAGTGCCTGAAGGCGCGGCCTCACGCGCAGAAAGCCCCTGTACAACCGTTCTAAGGCCCAGAGCACCGGGGCCAGGCGCGCCAGTTCCCCGATGGGACGCAGAACCGGAATCGCTCGCCACATGGCCGCGAACGCAGCGGCACCGCTCACCAGTTCGCCGCCGCGCTCCTGGGCGTGGAATCGGGCGAGAAGCGTCTGCGGATCGAGGGGGCAGCCCTCGGCATCACTCACCGCATCGACGAAGGCGATCCGCCCGCGGCGGTCCAGGCGCCGCATCAGGGCGATCTCGCGTACGCATAAGGGGCAGTCACTGTCGAACCAGACGGTGACCGCTGGGGGCGCGTCAGGCTGCCCGTTCTCAGGGGTTGAATCGCTCATGGGCATGATTTCGTCTCGGGGCATCAGGTGGGTTCGTGGGGCACGGCAGCCTTACGAATCCATCAGCCAGTCGCGATCCTCCTGCCACTGCCCGTACACGAAATCCAAGACGCGGCGTACGCGTGCGTTCTCGCGAAGATCGCGATGGGTGAGGAGCCAAAGATCCAGGGGAATATCGAAGTGAGGGCGCAGGATGCGCTTCAGCGTCGGCGCGCCGTGGCGCATGTAGGTAAGCAGGGGAACGATGCCGTGTCCTGCCTCGGCGGCGGCCAGCTGCACCTCCACGTTGTCGCTGGTCATGCGCGCGCGCGCGCCGCGCGCCAGGCGCCGTAGAGCACGCACCTGGACCAACTCATCAATCACGCGAGCTGACTCGATCACCACGTGGCCGGTAAGGTCGTCCGGGGTCTTCGGCTCGCCGTGCTCGGCCAGGTAGTCGGGGCTGGCGTAGAGGCCGCAGTACACCTGGCCCAGGCGCCGGCCCACCAGCTGATCGGAGCCCGGATCGCCGAAGCGCAGGGCCACGTCGGCTTCGCGACGCAGGAGATCCGAGTGATCGATGCCGACGCACAGGTCGATGTCAAGATCCGGCTCCTCGTCCATCAGCGCACGCAAGCGGGAGGCGAGCCAGAGGCGGGCAAGGCCCGTGGTGGCGGCCACCTTCACCTTGCCACTGATCCGCGTGTCCGTGCCGGCCACCTGGCGTTCGACGGCGTTCACCCCGCGGTCGAGTTCCTCCACCAGGGACAGGATCTGCTCCCCGGCGGGGGTGAGGGTATAGCCCTCGGCGCTGCGGTTGATGAGGGTGGCGCTGAGGCGACGCTCCAGCTCTTTCAGGCGTCGGCTCACCGTGGGTTGGCTGACCTCGAGGGCAGCGGCCGCGTCACTCAGGGAGCGCTCGCGGGCGACGGCGAGGAATATGCGTAGGTCGTCCCAGTTGCGCAGCATGCGACTCATGTCCCCCGTGCAGTCCGCTCAGCGCGCGCCGAAGCTTGGCGTGAGCGTACAACGGTAGCACCGACGGTGACGGTCGAGGGCTGCGGGACGGCGGCCGGTGGGAATCGCGAGGGCCCGCTCCGCCAGGGAGCGGGCCTTAGGGCAGTCGGCCTTAGCTGGCCATCCGGTCGTGGCCGTGTTGACCATTGAGGTCGACCACGCCCGAGCCACCGTGGTTCTCGCCCTGCAGCTCGAAGTGCTGTACCAGTTCGGACAGGCGGCGTGCGCTGTCGCTCATGGAGCGGCTGCAGTTGGCGGCGGCGTTGGCAAGACCTGAGGTCTCCTGGGTGCTCTTGTCCATGTGCACCAGGGCGCCGCTCACCAGGTTGATGCCCTCGGCCTGTTCGGCGCAGGCGCTGGCGATCTGCGTGACGTAGGTGTTCACGCCGTCCACGGACTTCACGATGTCCTGCAGGCGCTCGCCTGCCTGGGTGACGAGGCTGGCGCCGGTGTTCACGCGCTCCGTGCTGTCCTGGATGAGCACCTTGATCTCCTTCGCCGCGTCGGCGCTGCGCTGGGCCAGGGCCCGCACTTCCTGCGCCACCACGGCGAAGCCTCGACCGTGCTCGCCGGCGCGAGCGGCCTCGATCGAGGCGTTCAGGGCGAGGAGGTTGGTCTGGAAGGCGATCTCGTTGATCACGTTGGTGATGTCGCCGATGCGCTCGCTGGACTCGCGGATCGAGTGGGTGGCCTCGATCGCCGAGCCGACCACGGTGTTGCCTTCGGTGGCCACCTTCACAGCATCCACGGTGAGGGTCTCTACCTCGCGGGCGTTGGACGCGTTGGAGGCGACGGACTGGGTCATCTCCTCCATGCTCGCCGACGTCTCCTCGAGGGCCGAGGCCTGCGACTCCGTGCGCTCGTTCAGCTGATGGTTGCTCTGCAGGACTTCCTGAGCGCCGCTCTCGATCGAGACGGCGGCACCGCGGATCTCGGTCACGATCTCGCTCAGGGAGTTGGCGCAATCGTTGATGGCGGTGGTGAGGCTTGCAAAGTCCTCGCCGTACTCGCCCGTCATGCGGGTGCGCAGGTCGCCGCGGGCGATCGCCTGCAGGAGCTCGCTGGCGTCGGTGACGACGCCGTCGATGAGGCGGCGGCGCTCACGCTCAGCCTCACCGCGCAGGCGAACCTCTTCGTTGATGTCGCGCACGAAGGCCGTGTAGACCACCTCGTCGCCCACCTTGACCTTCGACAGGGAGAGGAAGCCCCAGCCGACCGAGCCATCCTTACGGTGGACCTCCACCTCGCGGCCGGTACCGACGATCTTGTTCACGCCCGTGGTGCGGTTGGCGTTGACGAAGTTGTCGTGCTCCGCGTGATGGATCGAGGGCACGAGCATGCGCACGTTCTTGCCCACGACCTCGTCTGCACTGTAGCCCCAGAGGGTCTCGGCAGCCGGGTTGAAGAAGGTCACGTTGTTCTCGCCATCGATGGTGACCACCGCGTCCAGCGCCTGGGTCAGCGTCTGGGTGATCATCTCGCGGCTGCGCTTCTCGGCCGTGACGTCCTTGACGAAGGCGGTGTAATTGATCTCGCCATCGACCTCGAGCTTGGAGAGCGTGAGCATGCCCCAGATCATCGAGCCGTCTTTGCGGTGCACTTCCACCTCGCGGCCCGTGCCGACGATCTTGTTGACGCCCGTGTCGCGGTTAGCGTTGACGAAGTGATCGTGCTGCGCCTGGTGCACCTGGGGCACGAGCATGCGCACGTTCTTGCCGATCACCTCGTCCTCGTCGTAGCCCCACAGGGCCTCGGCGGCGGGGTTGAAATAGGTGACCTCGTTGTGGCTGTCGATCGTGACCACGGCATCCATCGCTTGTTCGAGCGTCTGGCGCATCATCTCGCGCCTGCGGCGCTCGGCCGTGATGTCCTTCACGAAGGCCGTGTAGTTGATCTCGCCATCGAATTCGAGCTTCGACAGAGTGAGGTTGCCCCAGATCACCGAGCCGTCCTTGCGGTGGACCTCCACATCGCGACCCGTGCCGACGATCTTGTTAACGCCGGTGGTGCGGTTGGCGTTGACGAGGTCGTCATGCTGCGCCTGGTGTACCTGGGGTACGAGCATGCGCACGTTCTTGCCCATCACCTCATCAGCGTCGTAACCCCAGAGCGCTTCAGCGGCCGGGTTGAAGAAGGTGACGTTGTTGTCGCCATCAATCGTCACCACCGCGTCCACCGCCTGATTCAGCGTCTGGCGGATCATCTCGCGACGGCGCTTGTCGGCCGAGACGTCCTTGACGAAGGCGGTGTAGTGGGTCTCACCATTGGCCTTCTTTACGCGAGAGAGGGACAGCAGGCCCCATGCCAGGGACCCGTCTTTGCGGTGAACCTCGACCTCACGGCTGGTGCCGACGATCTTGTCGACGCCCGTGTCACGGTTGGCGTTGACCATGTCGTCATGCTGGCTGCGGATGAGTTCCGGCACCAGCATCTTGACGTTCTGGCCGATTACCTCATCGGCGTCATAGCCCCACAGGCGCTCGGCCGCGGGGTTGAAGAACGTGACGTGGTTCTCGTGGTCGATGGTGACCACCGCGTCGATTGCCTGATGAAGCACTTCGTTAAGTGCGGAGGACTCAGTTTCGGTCCCCGGGGTTTCGTCTTTGGTGCTCATGGCTGCCGTGCAGTCTCCGGTCGGGATATTAGGGGGGCGCATTGGTCGCCCACTCAAACGCCGTTGAGTCTGCAACCTAGAAGATCCCCTCCACGTGAACGCAGCGCACGAAACGTGTGGATGTCTGGACAGGGGCGTGTGAGAACTGTGAGCTGATCCGCGCAGTGCGCAACGGACCGGCTATCCCGGTCGCGGTTGTCCTTGGGAAAGCGCCATGGTGGACCAAGGTGGGCCAGGCAAGTGTCCGCCGGATGGTGTCGAGCGCTTGGCGCCGATCGTGTCTCTTCGCGACCGAGGGTTGACGCGACTAGCTGTTGCCCATCATCGCGACGTTGCTCGATCGCTCAGGCATCACCCCGGCGATGCAATCGGTAGTAAGGCGCTGTCCACGGACAGTTTCAATAGCTTATGGAAAGCTATCGAATAGGATAGGTGAACCGAGTGCTACTGGATTGGCGCGATGCAGCGCGCCTTTGACGCGCTGCATCGGTCCGGGTGTCAGGAAGCGCCGCCAGCGTGCGGGTCCTCTCCGCCACTATCCATAATTGGCGTTTGACGTTTTCATGAATTAGAGTCGCCTGGCAGCAGTAGGGATGCTGTGACGATTGCGCGCCTCACGATGTGGCGCTCAATACCAACAATTCTGGGGAGTACTTCATGACCTTTGTTCGTACGATGCTCGCAGTTGCGGGCTTGGTAGGCTTTGCTACGGCCGCTAACGCTGAAATTTTCCTCGCAGGCCCCGGCCTCGGCCTCGATCTGCCGGATGATGATGCGAACGGCGTGACCAGCTCGATCGATGCCAGTGGGGTTGGCACCGTCGAGAGCGTGTCTATCGCCGTCTCCATCGACCACACTTGGGTGGGCGATCTGATCTGGACCGTCACCTCACCTTCAGGCACCACCGTCACGCTGATGGACCGTCCGGGTAACCCCGAACAGGGTGACTTCGGTGACTCGAGTGACATGTCCTCGGGCCTGGCCTTGATCTTCGATGATCGCTTCATCGCCGAGGCGGAGAGTGCCGGTTCGGACTGCGATTCAAGCCCGTCGGATACCATGGGCGATGGCTGTGTTCGCGCGTTCATTCCCGAAAGCGCTCTGAGTGGCTTCAACGGTGAGTCGGGCGACGGCACCTGGACCCTGTTCCTGTCCGATAATGCCGGCGGTGACCTCGGTGTCCTAAACGGTTGGGCACTGGTGATCAACAACCGCGGCATGGCGCCGCAGCAAGTCTTCAAGGACTAGTACTGACGAGGCGGGCGGCCGAGCCGGCCGTTCGATCGTGACGACCGAAGTGGGCTCCGGCAACGGAGCCCGCTTTTTTTGTGCGTGATCCCTACGGGTTGGTCGACGTCGCGGGGTTGGCGCTGCCCGTACGCACGCCGGCCCCCAGGGGCCCGCGCGGCAGGTACAGGGTGAGTCGTTGCCCGTCGCGAAGCACCTCCACCAACGTCTGCGCTCCCGCCGAGCCTGCGACGCTCGCATCTTGCAGGGCTCGTGTATCGAAGATGCGCTCCGTTCCATAGCTCATGATCGTGTCGCCCACCTGCAGCCCGGCGGACGCCCCCGCGCCGCCGGTGAGTACCTCCCGGACCACAACGCGGTTGGGGCGGCCCGACGCGAAGAGAAATTGATCGTAGGCCTCATCACCGATCTCAGGGCGCAGGTCCTGGTACCAGCTGGCGATCGCTGCTTGCTCTTGCGCGTAGCGCGGCGAGTCGAGCCATCCCTCTCGCTCCGCGCGATCGCGCAGGTTCATTCGGGCCAGGGTCATCTCGTCGTTGCGGTCGCTGAGCCGGGCCGCCAGCACGGGGTCCATGCCGCTGCTCAGGTAGCGGGCCAGCGGGTCGGCGCCATCGCTGCTGGTGCCCGCGCCGCGTGCCTGCGCCGTCTTCTCGGCCGCAGCGAGCGCTTCAGGCGAAGTAGCTGGCGACGCTAGGGCGCTATCGATGGTGTGCGCGAGGGCGTTATCACCGCTGGCTTGTTGTTGCTGTAGCGCCTGCAGCCGCGCCACCTGTTCCAGCAGTTGAGTCTCGAGTCGCGCCTTGGCGGACCGGGCATCCGCCAGCTGCGCTTCGAGGCGGGAGATCGTGGCTGCAGCGCTGGCGTCGACCTGGTCAGCGGCGCTCGCGGGCGCCCCGTCCCTCAGCAGGTGGTCGATGCCCGCGTACGCGAGAAGCCCCGCGAGCGCACCCGCGGCAGCGGTGAACACTAGCTGCTTGTTCAAGGCTGCTGAATCTCCTGGCCGTCGCCCTGGGTCAGCCATCTTATCGCGGTGGCGCCGGCGGGCACCTGGCGGAATCGCTCCTGGCGACCATCCAACCAGGTGACGGTGATGTCCGCTCTAGCACCGCAGCCGCGCACGTGCACTCGCGGTGCGCTGGCGCTCAGGTAGCTGCCATCGCGGCGCACCTGGCGGTGAATTTGCGAAGCGGGCGAACAGTCGAAGACGAGCCTCGCCCCGGCGACCGCCTGCCCCGGCGCCGCCCGCAAGGCGATCACGTGCATCGACTCCCCGGCGGGCTTGCCGCGCCGCTGCAAGAGGGCGGCGGGGCCGTGGTTGTTGAGCACGATGAGGTCCTCATCGCCATCGCCGTCGAGATCACCCTTGGCGACACCGCGACTGATCCGGACGTCGTCTCCGGGGCCCTGGGGCAGGAGGGCGAAGCGTCCCTCGCCGTTCCCCCGAAAGACCTGGTTGGCCTGGGCGTAGGCGGTCAGTCGCCCCGTGCGGCCGGCGCCCCGTGCCACTGCCCCGTTGGCGATGAACAGATCGCTTAGGTCGTCGTCGTCCGCGTAGATCGCCACCGCACCGAAGCCCGTGTACGCCAGGCTGGCGGGGCCGAGGCCGGCGGGGCCCGTCATGTCGGCGAAGAGCGAGCCCTCGTTGCGGTACAGGGTGTTGCTTTCACCGTTGAGGTGGGTGATGAACAGGTCCGTGTCGCCGTCCTGGTCGATGTCCTCGGCGACGATGCCCATGCCCGCCTCGGGCGCACCGGCGGCGTTGTAGGCGGTGCCGCTGGTGAGGCCGACGTCCTCGAAGGTGCCGTCCTCGCCCTGTTGCCAGAGGCGGTTCGCCATGCCGTCGTTGGCCACGTAAAAGTCGCGTTGGCCGTCACCGTTGGCGTCCAGGCACGCGACGCCGAGGCCTGCCCCGGGGAGCGTGGCGATGCGGGTGGTCTCGGAGACGTCCGTGAAGGCGCCCTGGCCGTCGTTGCGGAACAGGCTGTCGGAGACCGGGGGGTAGCTGCCCGGCGAGCAGTAGTCGGGCAGGCCGGCCGTGTCCGTGCAGCGCAGATCTTCGGCGTAGCTGTAGCCAAGGTAGTTGGCGACGTAGAGGTCGAGGTCGCCGTCGCCATCGTAGTCGCAGAAGCTGGCGCTGGTGCTCCAGCGAGGGTCCTGCGCGCCGCCGGCGTCGGCCACCGCGTGCAGGCGGCCGTCGTCGTTGCGGTAGAGGGTGTTGTCGCCGAGGTTGGTGACGTAGAGGTCCGTGTCGCCGTCGCCGTCGATATCCCCGGTCGCCACGCCCATGCCAAACCCTGGGTCGCCGCCGCCCACCGTGTCGGTCACGTCGGCGAAGCGCAGGCCGTCGGGTGTCGACTCGTTGCGCCAGAGTGTGTTGCGAAGGGGGCGATCTGGTGTCGATGCCTCGACCGTGTCGTCACCGTTGGGGCTGAGGGCGCCCTGGACGAGGTAGGCGTCGAGATCGCCGTCCCCGTCGAGATCCAACAGCGCGACACCGGCGCCCATGATCTCGGGCACGTGGTAGGCGTCGCTCGCGGCAGCGAAATGCGTGAACGTGAGGCCCGCCTGCGCCGCTACCTCCTGGAAGGGGGGCGGGCCTTCGCCGGCGCCGTTGTTGCTGGCAGGGGTCTGCGTGGATGAGGGTGAGCACGCCGGCAGGGTCAGGGCGAGGGCGGCGGCGCCGATCGATGCGAGCGCTCTCATCTCGTGCCCTCGGTGGCGAGCGCCTCGATGACGTCGATGCGCGCTTCGATGCGCCCGGCCAGGGCGGCATCTGCCGTGACTTGCGGCGTGTTGAGCGCCTCGCGCAGCCAGGGGATCGCCGTCTGTGGGTCGGGCCGGCCGGCGAGGGTCTGGGCGTGAGCTAACAGCATCGGTAGCAGGGGTCTCGAGCCGGCGCGCCCCTTCTCGATCAGCGCCAGCACGGCCTCGTCATCTTCCATGGCGCCGAGTACGCGCACGAGGTTGGTGTGGGCGAGGGCGTGGTCGGTGTCACCGTCGGCCACGGCTCGAAACTGGGCCGCCGCCTCCGCGAGGCGGTCGGTGGCGCCGAGCGTGCTGCCGTAGACGAGCCGATACTCCACCGTATGCGGTTGCAGTCGCACCGCCTCTTCTACCAGCGTCGCAGCCTCTTGCCAGCGGCCGGCGTTGGCCAGGGCGCGACCGTAGTTGAAGTAGGCGCGGGCCTGCCCCGGGGCGAGGCGGGTGGCGGCCTCGAAGTGGCGCTTCGCGTCCTCCACTTGGCGCAGGGCCGTGTGCACGCCGATCAGCGTGGTGTGCGTGCTGGCGTTGTTCGGGTTGATGGCCAGGGCTTGCTCGAAGGCGGCGACCGCCTCGGGCAGCTTGTTGGCCGCGAAGAGCTGCTGCCCGCGCGCGATCGCCGCGCGATCGGACAACACGTAGCCGGCCAGCTGGCGGGCGAGGGCGGAGTCGCGACGCAGCTGGCGTTCGCGGTGGGTGATGAAGGCCTGTTGGTGCTGCTGCGCCTTGGCGTCATCGCCGAGGCGGGCGTGAACCTGGCTGAGCGCGTAGTGCACCGCGCCGACATCGCCGTGCGTGGACAGCACGCGTTGTAGATAGGGCAGGGCGCGGCGTGGGTCGCCGTCTTCCAGATGCAGTTGCCCCAGGCGCCACAGGGCGTAGGCAGCGTCCTCGTCCTGGGCCAGGGCCGCTTCGAACTTCGCTATCGCCGCGGGGCGTTCGCCGAGGAGTTCGTGGGCGGCCCCTTCGCCGGTGGTGGCCCGCGCCGAGGCCTGCTGCGTGTTGCTTCGCGCGAAGGCGTCGAGGGCTAGGGCGCCTTCGCCGGCCGCCAGCCAGGCGCTCCCGGCCAGGTAGTCGTGGCGGGCCTCGGGGGAGATCAGGGCGGCGCGAGTGAAGCTCGTCGCAGCAGCGCGGTGGTGTTCGTAGGCGGCGAGGCGCAGGCCGAGTTGCCGGTTGGCGTCGGCGTCGCGTGCTTGGGCTGCATCCATCTCGCCCTGCAGGCGCTCGGCGAGCGCAGGCGGATAGGCGCTGAGGTCGACCGCCTCGAGGGGCGGCAGCGGCGCCTCGCAGGCGCTGAGAAGGCTTAAGCACAAGCACGCCGACAGGACGGTGAGGGGAGCGAGGTGGCGTCTGCTCGCTTCCTTGCGGCGTGCCGGTGTGCGTCGCGGCGACCCGGTGCTGGTGATGCTCTCCATGACGCGGCCAGAGCCTAGCACAGCGCGAGTCTCTCCCAGCGCCAAGGCCCAACCCGCACGCAGGCGGGTTGGGCTCGGCTGCACGGTCGCCCTCGGGGAATCAGAAGGCGACGATGCCCTGGGTGTTGACCTCAGGCAGGTTGTCCACCTCCTGGATCAGGGTGAGGCCCGTGCCGTCGACGGCGTACACGCCGATCACGCCGCTCAGGCCGTAGAGCTGGTACACGTAGCGACCATCGGCGCTGGAGTCGAGATCGATCCAGCCGTCGGTGGTGCCGAAGGGATCGTCGTTCTCGGCGGGGGTGCCGCGGGCTTCGGCCACGTTGATGAGGCTGATCTCACCGTTGTCGAAGGAGTAAGACGAGAGGCTGGCGGGCAGGGCGTTGGAGACCCAGAAGGCGTTGCCGTCGGCGGAGAACTCGATCCAGCAGGTGGTGAGCTCACCGTCGAAGAAGTCGTTGCCGGCGATGACGTCGAGGGAGACGGGCGCGAAGCTGCCGTTCTCGTTCAGGCGCCAGGTGGAGACGGAACCTGACTGCAGGCTCGGGAAGGCGGGTGGGTTGCCCTCGGCGTCGAACTCGCGTGCCTCGGTCACCACCACGTACTGACCGCCGTCGTCGCTCACGATGTCGAAGCCGATGGCGCTCGGCAGGTTGCGGCCCTCGCGGTTGTTGGGGAGCGTGGAGGTGGCGCGGCCCGTGGGGATGGGGATCAGGCGACCGTTGCGTTGCACGCGGTAGCTCACGATCTCGTCGATGCTGCCGCTGGCGAGGGCGTTGGAGCCGGCGTTGATGGAACTCACCACGAGGAACTCACCGTCCGGTGAGAAGCGTACGGCGGAGGGGCGGTTCTCGAGCAATCGAGCGGAGCCGGGCACGCGCACTAGGTTGCCGCGTCGGGTGAGTTCGAAGCCGAGCAGGCCGCCCTCCTGGTCGGGCTCGCCCTCGAAGATGCCGTCGGCGTCGATGATGGAGACGTAAACGAGGCCATCGCTGTAGGCGATGCTGTTGATTCCCACACCGAACACGGGCACCTCGTCGGTCACCGTGAGCGAGAAGTCCTCCTCCACTTTGAACGCGGTCAATGTCTGGCTGCCTGCGTTTGCTGCGAGGAGGAACTCGTTGCCATCGGTGAGCAGGAGGGCGTAGGCGGAGATCAGCGGGTCGAGGCCTTCGCCACCGTCGAACGCTGCCCCCTGACCGCCCGTCGCGAATTCGCCGATCGGCGTGATCGTGCCGTCGTCGGCACGGCCGTAGGCCACGACGGTGTTGGCGTCAAAGTCGTTGGTCATGGCGTACACGGCGCCCACGAAGTCTTGCGCGTGGCCTAAGGCCGGCAGGGCCAGGCACGTAGCTGCAGCCGCCAACGGGGCCAGAGTTCTAACGAATTGCATACGGTGATCTCCTTGTGAGATTCGAGGGGTAGGGTCGATCCGTTGATGGCGCGCTTCGGGAGCTATCGCTCTGGCTTCATCGCTCAGGGCGCCGGTGGCGAGCCGTGGGGAAATCATCGCTGGAGCAACTGATGCAAGCATTAGCTGAACGTCTCAACGAACACGCCGATCGTCTCAACTGCGCTGCGAGCTTCGATGTGCTGGGTGATGTGTTGTCGGGGCTTCGGGCGCGGGGGAGTGTGTTCTTTCGCTCGCAGCTGGCGGCGCCATGGGGTATTTCCGTAGCGAAGTCAACGACCCCGCTGTTGCACCTCGTGCGCAGTGGCGATTGCCATGTGGGGCGAGGTGGCAATGTGGGTCCCCTCAAGCTTCAGGCGGACGAGGTGGTGGCGTTTCCGCGCGGGGGTGCTCACTGGATTGCCGATCGGCCGGGGCGCACCCTGTTGTCCAGTGAGGCGGTCGTGGAGGCCTGCGTGTTGGGTGCGCCCGCGTTTCAGCACGGCGAGCGAACCCATGAGCTCATCTGCGCCAACGTGCAGTTCGATGGCGATGTGCAGCATCCCCTGCTCGACTCCCTGCCGACGATGCTCCACGTGGGGGCGGGCGATCAGAAATGTTCGTCCATGAGGATGCTGGCCTCACTCATCGAGGAGGAACTCGACGGCACCGGTCGCGGGGCGAACGTGATGGTCGATCGCCTGGTCGAACTCATGTTCCATCAGTTGCTGGAGGAGCACCTTCGGCGCGCACCCGAGGTGAGTGGGTTCTTTCACGCGCTGCGTGAGCCGCGCCTCGCCCGCGCCCTGGGGCTGATGCACCGCCACCTGGCGGCGCCCTGGTCCTTGGAGAGCCTGGCCCAGCGCGCCGGCGCGTCGCGGGCCACCCTTGCGCGCCATTTCAAGCAGGTGCTCGGCATGGCACCGATGGACTACCTCACCCTGTGGCGCCTGGAGCGCTCGCGGGAACTGCTCGAGAATTCGCGTTTCTCCCTCGACCGGGTAGCCGAGGAGGTGGGCTACGGGTCCTCCCAGTCCTTCGCCCGCGCCTTCCGCCGGCGTTATGGCCATCCGCCCGGCGAACTGCGCCGCACCACGAGCTGATCGGTGCTCACACGCGAGGAGTAGACGGCCTCGCGGCGCTATAATGCGCGCCCTCAATCGGTGTCATGAATTACTAGGGGGTGCTGCTGTGTCAGCCGCTTTTCTGCAGTCGCTCGGGGAACAGACCGAAGCGCTGAAGGGTGAGGGTCTATTCAAGGCGGAGCGCCTGATCGACGGCCCCCAGCAGGCCGATATCGACGTGCGCGAGGGCGGCGACGCGCCTTCCCACGTCATCAACCTGTGCGCCAACAACTACCTCGGCCTGGCCAACCATCCCGAGGTGATTGCCGCGGCGCATCGCGCACTCGACGAGTACGGCTTCGGCATGGCCTCCGTGCGCTTCATCTGCGGCACGCAGACCATCCACAAGGAGCTCGAGGCCCGCATCAGTGCGTTCCTGGGCACGGAGGACACGATCCTCTACCCCTCATGCTTCGACGCCAACGGCGGCCTGTTCGAAACCATCCTCGGGCCCAGTGATGCGGTGATCAGCGATCAGCTGAATCACGCCAGCATCATCGACGGCATCCGCCTCTCCAAGGCGCGCCGCTTGCGCTACAAGCACGACGACATGGCCGACCTCGCCACCCAGCTCACAGACGCGGCCGACGCGGACAACCGCCTCATCGTGACCGACGGCGTGTTCTCCATGGACGGCACCATCGCCAACCTGGGCGCCATCTGCGACCTCGCCGACCAGCACGACGCCATGGTGATGATCGACGATTGCCACTCGACCGGGTTCCTCGGCGCGACCGGTCGCGGCACCCACGAGTACTGCGATGTGATGGGCCGCATCGACATCATCACGGGCACCTTGGGCAAAGCCCTCGGCGGCGCGTCCGGCGGGTTCACCTCCGGGCGCAAGGAAGTGATCGGCTGGCTGCGTCAGCGCTCGCGGCCCTACCTGTTCTCGAACTCCGTGGCGCCGCCGATCGTCGCCGCGTCCATCGCCGTGCTCGACCTCCTCGAGCGCGACGACGGTCTGCGCGAAACCCTGGCGAGCAACGCCGAGTACTTCCGCGCCCGCATGACCGAGCGCGGCTTCACCCTGAAGCCCGGCGAGCACCCGATCATCCCCGTGATGCTGGGCGATGCGAAGCTCGCCAGTGACATGGCCGATCGGCTCCTCGCCAAGGGCGTGTACGTGATCGGCTTCTCCTTCCCGGTGGTGCCGAAGGGCGAAGCGCGCATCCGCACGCAGATGTCCGCTGGCCTGACCCGCGCGCACCTGGATACGGCGGTGGAGGCGTTTACGGAGGTGGGGCGCGAACTAGGAGTGATCTCCTAATGAAAGCCTTGGTCAAGGCGAAGGCCGAGCGGGGCATCTGGCTCGAAGATGTCGCTCGCCCGCCGGTCGGGCACAACGACGTGCTGATCCGCGTCAAACGCACGGCGATCTGCGGCACGGACATCCACATCTTTCAGTGGGACGATTGGGCGCGCCAGACCATCCCCGTTCCCTTGGCGGTGGGCCACGAGTTCTCCGGCGAGATCGTCGACATGGGCAGCGAGGTGCGCGGCTTCGACGTGGGTGACCGGGTGTCGGCCGAGGGGCACATCACTTGCGGCGTGTGCCGCAACTGCCGCGCCGGGCGACGCCACCTGTGCATCAACACCGAGGGCGTGGGCGTGAACCGCGCCGGGGCCTTCGCCGAGTACCTGGCGGTGCCGGCCTTCAACGTGTTCAAGCTGCCCGAGGCGATCACCGACGACCTGGCGGCGATCCTCGATCCCCTCGGTAACGCCACGCACACGGCGCTCTCCTTCGATCTCGTGGGAGAGGACGTGCTGATCACCGGCGCCGGGCCGATCGGCATCATGGCCGTCGCCATCGCGCGCTACGCGGGTGCCCGCCACGTGGTGATCACCGACATTAACCCCTACCGCCTGGAGCTCGCCCGCAAGCTCGGCGCCACCCTCGCCGTGGATGCGCGCAGCACGTCTCTCGACGAGGTCATGCGCGAGCTGGGCATGACCGAGGGCTTCGACGTAGGCATGGAGATGTCCGGCAACGCCCACGCCCTGCGCGATCTCCTGCGCGTCATGCACCACGGCGGCAGCGTGGCTCTGCTGGGCATCCCGCCGGACGACACGGCCATCGACTGGAACCAGGTGATCTTCAAGGGTCTGGTGTTGAAGGGTATCTACGGCCGGGAGATGTTCGAGACCTGGTACAAGATGGCGAGCATGCTGCAGAGTGGCCTCGACGTCTCGCCGATCATCACCCACCACTTCCCCGTGGACGACTACGAGGAGGCCTTCGCCCTCATGGAGTCGGGCCAGTCCGGCAAAGTCATCCTGGACTGGGCGTGAAGCTGGTGCGGATCGCGCTCCGCGCCCTTGCCTTGGCCGGCGCAGGGGCCCTGCTTCTGCTCGGGACGGGGTGCGGGGAGCGCGGCAGCGAAGAGGAGGCAGCGGCAGCCCCGCCCGTGGGGCGCACCCTCGAGGCGATTCAAGCGAGCGGCGAGCTGCGGGTGGTGACGCGCAACGCGCCGACCATCTACTACCTCGATCGCGACGAACAGCCCGCCGGCCCCGACTACGAACTCGTCGCCGCCTTCGCCGAGCATCTCGGCGTGGCGGTCACGTTGTTGGTGCGCGATACGCCGGCCGCCGTGCTCGACGCCCTGGCCGCCGGCGACGCTGATCTGGCCGCAGCTGGTCTCACGCAGACGGCCGCACGGGCGCAGCAGTTTCGGGCCGGGCCTACCTATCAGGAAATTTCGCAACAGGTGGTATGCCATCGCGATCGACGCCGCCTGAATAAGGTCGAGGACCTGGTGGGCGCAGAACTCGTGGTGTCCGCCGGCTCCGCCTATGCCGACACGCTGCAAGGCTTGGTCGCCCAGTTCCCGGCGCTGACCTATCGCGAGGAGGCACGGGGCACGGAGCAGCTGCTCGCCGCGGTCGCCGAGAAGGAGATCGAGTGCACGGTGGCGGACTCGCACATCGCCGCGATCAACCGCCGCTACCATCCCACCCTGCGCCGCCAGTTCAAGCTGACCACCGACGACGCCCTCGTCTGGTGGGTGAATCAGAGCAATGAGGCCGACCTGGTCCCCGCTCTGCAGGCATGGTTCGCCGAGCCGGCCACGGGGGACCGCCTAGAGGCGGTGCTCGAGCGCCACTACGCTTACGCGGAGCTGTTTGACTTCGTCGAGTTGCGCGCCTTCCAGCGGCGCCTGGAGCGACGCTATCCCAAGTACGCCGAGCTGTTCGCCGCGGCGGGCGAGACCTACGACCTGGCCCCCTCACTGCTCGCCGCCCAGGCCTACCAGGAGTCTCACTGGGACCCCAAGGCCAAGAGCCCCACGGGCGTGCGAGGGTTGATGATGATGACCCTGCCCACCGCCAAAGCCATGGGCGTGACCGACCGCCTGGATCCCGCGCAGAGCATCGAAGGCGGCGCTAAGTACCTGGCGCGTATGCGAGATCGCTTTCGCGAGGACATCCCCGAGCCGGACCGCACCTACCTGGCCCTGGCTGCCTACAACATCGGCCGCGCCCACATGCACGACGCCCAGTCCCTCACGCGGGAGCGCGGTGGCGACCCCGGTCGCTGGGACGATGTACGCGAGGTTCTGCCCCTGCTGGCCGACCAGAGCGTCTACCGATCGCTCAAGTACGGCTACGCCCGCGGCACCGAACCCGTGCGCTACGTCCAGCGGATCCGCAACTACGAGGACATCCTGCGCGCCTCCCTGGGCAGCGAGGCGGAAATCACCCCGTCGGGGCCTTGATTTGGCCGGGCGACGTCGGCACAATTCGCAGTCCTTTCGAGACGGGCGTCCGCCCGCTCGGTCGGCAGCGCGCCCGTAGCTCAGTTGGATAGAGTACCTGGCTACGAACTAGGGGGTCGGAGGTTCGAATCCTTCCGGGCGCGCCATCTTCAGATTCCCACCTGTCAGCTCCTCCAAAACCCTGAAGGGTAAGGCGGTTTCGGGGGTTCGAAGTCCTCGGCCACGGTCAAATACTAATTTCTCGATAAACGCGAGCTTTAGCACGGTTTGTCTCGCCTCCAAGCTATTGGAATCCCAGAGTTTTGGGATTGACGAGGAACGCCAAAGGAGTTCTAAGCGCCTCGTTACGATCCACATGCGGCTTGCCGATCTTCTTCTGAAGCACGATCCGTTCCTCTTGTAGCTTCTGACCTTGCCTTCGTAGGCCCTAGCGACTAGGTCGACTCGCGTATCGGCGATGCGGTCCAGGCGTGCTTCGACTTCCCTGTCTATTCCCCCAAGCTGTTTCCGTAGGGCTGCCTTCCTGAGCGCTAGCCAACTTCGAGTCCCAGATCTCACTGAACACCACCCTCGCCAAAGCGAAAAGCTGTTCTGGGGGACATGCTCTTCTGTCTTGCCATCCAGATGATCCTGGTTCGTCCGGTACACCTCGAGTACATCGAGGCGTTCTGTAATCGGGTACGTAGGCGATCAGCGATTGGATAAGTTAGTCCAATGCGGCATGAAGGGTGGTGCTACGCAGAACTTGCGCCGTTGGGGTATCCACTGCCTGTGGGTATGGCTAGCTCGGTCGCCCCGGATAGACTAACAAGTCCACTGTCCTGGCGATCCGAGCGCAGCTGGCCAATGACCCATCTCTGCCACTTTTCGAAGCTGCTGCAACGCGCAATCGCTCTCAACATACGGTGTTTCGGGCCATTGGGCAGCATAAGTCATCACGCACGAATAGGATCTGTCGAGGTTTCGTTGGGTTGTCTCTCAAATCTCTGCGCCGAAGGTGAGGGCGAATCTCCGTTCCGACTTTTCAATAGGTAGTTTCCGAGAGCGCTTGGGCCAGAAGGACCGAATAACTTAGATCGCCTAACAGTGGGTGCCAACCAATCGCGTTGAGAGGTGATCATGAAAACGCTGCCTGCTCTTAGTCTGCTGCTGTTCTCCAGCTTGGCCCTCGCTGCCGGTGAGTCCACTGGACCTGTGTTTGTCCTTGAGTTTACCGATGGAACCGTTCTAGAGAGACCGTTGAATCAGTCTCGACATCCCGTAGCCGAACGAATAGACGAGGGCGAACCGGTGCTCACGTTTGACACCGAGATCATCGTTCTATCGGATTCCGGCCGCCGTGACCTGGTGGTAGTCAGGCGTGGTCAGAGGGTCGGTATCGGAATTGAGTTCAATCCGCTCGATACGCTTGGCGTACCGTTCGAAGAGCTGATTGGGCGCGAATTGCTCCTGAAGGTAATCGCCCCGCGGCTCGGGTTCCAGTACGACATCCCGTTCCTGATCACAGAGGATTTTTCGGGACTCATGTCAATTCGCGCTTCCTACACGGTGCCGGAGGACGCTGAGGTGGGCTCCTTTGGGATCGCCGCGCGGAACGGTATTGAAGGCTATGTGTCTCTTAATGCCCGTGCTAGAGAGATACGGTTCGTCGTTGAGTAGCGCTGTCTACGGCTGGAATCTTGGTGAAGGGTGTGGTGCAAAGGCACAAGGAAGGACGGAAATCCCGGCCATCGCTACGGCAGTTTGGCTGATGCGGAGGCCGCCTGCGGGCCGGGGCGGCTTGACCCGGTCTAGTGCTGATACTCGATCGTCGTTTCGCTCATGTGGACGCCGTAGGACGACCCAAGCCGAAGCTGCTGATGTCGCACGAGGGGAGTTCACCAAGCAGGCGCTGCGCCACCGCCTCGCCGATCGCCGGCGCAAACTTGAAGCCATGACCCGAGAAGCCGCTGCAGACGTAGATGCGCTTCGCACCAGCAGGGGCCCAGTCCAGGATGAAATCTTCCGATACCGTGCAGGTGTACAGGCAGCTACGCGAGCTCAGGTGGCGCCCGAGGCGCGGAAGATGTTGGCGTGCGAACTCGGCCGTTGCGGCTACCTCGCTGGCAGTCACGTCCATCCGTCGATCGTCCGCGTGCGCGGGCGGCTCGCGCACGAAGTGATCACCGACCTTAACGCCCAGTTTGTCGATGCGCGGGAAGCCGTAGTAGAAGGTGTTCGCCCGCGCGTCGTTGACGCCGAACGGGCGGAAGCTCGCGTCCTCGCCGAAGTGCTTCGGATCGCCGTCGAACCAGTGCGATAGCTGGCGGTGCGGCTGGACGCGATCGCCCACGCCCGGCAGTAGATCGCCCACCCACGCGCCGGCGCAGACGACAGCGCGGGCTGCGCGAATCTCCTCGCCGCTTCGCAATCCGATCGAGACGCCATCGGCAACTTCTTGGCAATGCGCTACATCACCCAGTCGAACCGATAGGTGGATAGTGGCCTTGCCGAGCGCCAACATCGCGCGCACTGCCGCCTCCGCGTACAGGTAGCCACCCTCGTCTTCGATCAGCATCGTCCAGTCCGGCGATACCTCGAGCTCAGGCATCTCGGTGGCTCGCGCAGGGCCGTCGATCTCGCGTACCCGCACATCGTGGGCCGCGGCGGCTGCCCGTACGCCTGCGATCAGCGGGCTGTATTCCTGACCCACGTAGACCACCCCGGACTGGCGAAACACGGCTTGTCCCGTCCGTTTTTCCAGCGCTCGCCAGAGGCGGATCGAGCGCCGTACGAGGGGCACGTAGTGCTCGCCTTCCGCGTAGGCGACGCGCAGCAGGCGGGTTTGGCCGTGGGAGCTACCGAAGGTGTGCGGGGCAGGGTGGCGGTCGAGGATCAGCGTGCGTTGGCCACGCTCGGCGCACTGCCAGGCGACCGCCGCGCCGATGACACCGCTGCCGATGACGGCGATGTCGTAGTGGGTGGCGGGCATCAGGTGGGCATAGGGAGCTCGCCGAGCCTATTGGGCTTTCTCATGGGAATAGAGAAAGTCCACCATCGCCGGCAGAAACTCAGAAGTGAACGCGGGCACGTGGCCGCCAGCGGTCAAGGTCCAAAGTGCGGCGGCACCGCCCGCATCGCAGTTCGGATAAGCCTGCAGGGTCGTCTCCTCGCCAGCGCCGCCGGTGGTGAAGTCTCGCTGCTCCTCCGCGGTGTCCGGCACCAGATCGCATCCGTTCAGCACGGCCCAGCTGTACGCGCTGAAACGGGCGCTCGGGTAGCACCCTAGGCCCGCCAGGCAGCCGCCGTTGTAGAGGATGGTGAAGTCCGCGGTGCCGTGGATTTGCAGGGCGGCTACGGGCTCCGAGGGCGTGCAATTGGCACCAGGATCGGCCCAGGTGGCGCCGGCGATGCCCGCGATGGCGGCGATGCGATCCGCGTGGTCACAGGCCATGCGGTGGGACATGAAGCCGCCGTTCGAATGGCCGGTCACGTAGATGCGGCCTTCATCGATGGCAAAGCGCTGGGCGAGCGTGTCGATGACGCGGCGCAGGTAAGCGCTGTCGTTGCTCTCGCCGAAGTACTGGCAGCAGGCGGGCGTCGCATTCCAGAAGCGATTGCCGAATACATCAACGCGGCCGTTGGGTTTGATCAGAATGAACCCGCGACGATCCGCCTCCGCCGTGAAGCCGAGGTAGATGTCCGTGAGCAGGGCGCTGGAGCCGTAGCCGTGCAACATCATGACGAGAGGCAGCGGCTCTTCCGACTCGATCTGCGGCGGCAGGTGCACGGCCTCCGGACCACGCCCGAAGTCGATGAAGATGTCTTGCTGGGCAAAAGTGACTGGTGCGGCGAGCGTGAGGCCGATCGCCATCGCCATGATCAGGCGGATGGTGTTCTTCATGAACTTCAACATAAGCGTTCCCTCGCAGGCTGTGGTCACTATCGTCTCACACGCTCGCGCGCGAGGTCGCTATCGATCGCGGTTCTCCGTGCCGAGGCCCGCCGTGATGAACAGGGCGCTGACGGGGCCATCGACATCGGCGGTGTGCCATACGCCGGGCGGGTTGATCGCGTACTCCCCGGCGCTTAAGCCTACGCGCTCGATACGATCTCCGAATTCTTGGAGCAAGGTCATGGTGCCTGCCAGCACCATCACCAGTTCGTCCCCGTGAGGGTGAATCTCCCAGGTATCCCAGGACGTGTCGAAGTGATGCACCGTGACCAATCGGCCCTCGACGCCTTCCTCGCCATGGCGTTCGCCGTAGCCCTGATACCAGCTCATGCCATCGAAGGCGGGCTGGGGCACGATGCGGGCGCCAACGCCTAGGTGAACCGGGTACTGATCGAGTCGCTGCTTGGTCATCTAACTGCCTCCGTCCTTGATGGTTAGGCCCGTGTGGCGAGCGGTGAAGGCGTACACATCGGCCAACTCCTCGATTTGCATCCACATCGGTTTGCCGGCGCCGTGGCCAGCGCGGGTCTCGATGCGAATGAGGGTGGGCGCCTTGCCGCCCTGGGCGGCCTGCAGACGTGCTGCGAACTTGAATGAGTGCCCTGGGACCACGCGGTCATCCGTATCCGCCGTCGTCACGAGGGTGGCGGGGTATTCGGTGCCGTCCACGAGGTTATGGTAGGGCGAGTAGTCGCGCAGGTACTCGAACATCTCCTTCGAATCGTTGGCCGAGCCGTAGTCGTCGGTCCAGTAGCGCCCGGCGGTGAAGGCATCGAAGCGCAGCATGTCCATGACCCCGACCGCGGGCAAGGCAACGGCGAAGAGCGCCGGCTGCTGGGTCATCACTGCGCCCACCAGGAGGCCGCCGTTGGAGCCGCCCTGCACCGCGAGGCGATCGGCGCGCGTGTAGCCCTTGGCAATCAGGTGTTCGGCGGCGCACAGGCAGTCGTCGAAGACGTTTTGCTTGTTGAGCTTCTTGCCGCCCTCGTGCCAGTCGCGGCCGTACTCGCCGCCGCCGCGCAGGTTGGCCACCACGTAGATGCCACCTAGTTCGAGCCAGGCGATGCGACTGATACTGAAGTTAGGTTGCAGGGGGATGTTGAAGCCGCCGTAGCCGTAGAGGATGGCGGCGTGGTCACCATCGAGGGTGATGTCACGGCGGCGGGTGATGAACATCGGCACCTCGGTGCCGTCCTTCGAGGTGTAGAACACCTGCTCGGTGAGGTAGGCGTCCGGGTCGATGTCCACGTCGGGGCGAAAGTGCAGGGTGCTCTCGCCGCTGACCAGGTCGTAGTGGTAGACCGACGGTGGCACGGCAAAGCTGGAGAAGCCGAACCAGGTGCCCGTATCACCGGGCTTACCTTCGAAGCCGTGCGCCGTGCCTACGCCGGGCAATTCCAGGGTGCGTACATGACGGCCGTCGGCCGCGTAGACCTCCACCTGCGACTTCACATCGCGCATGTAGCTGCAGATGAGTTGGTTGCCGACGGCGCTCACCTGCTCCAGCACCGCATCGGACTCGGGCACGATCTCGCGCCAGTGTTCTGGCGCAGGGTGGGCGACATCCATGGCGATGACGCGCCCGCGCGGGGCGTCGTGATTGGTGCGCAGGTAGAGGGTGGGGCCGTCGTTGTCGACGTAGCTGAAGCTGTACTCGAAGCTGTCGACCAGCGGGATGGGCGCGGCGTAGGGGTGCTGCAGATCCTTCACGTAGAGCCGGTAGCGATCGTCCGTGCCGACGCTGATGTAGATCAGCAGATAGCGGCCGTCTTCGGTCACCTCTGTGGCGTAATTCCAGTCTTCGTGCTCGGGGCGCCAGTACACCTCCACATCGTCCTGCTGGGTGCTGCCCAGGCGGTGGTACATGATGCGGTTGTTGAGGTTCAGGCCCGTGAACTCATCGCCCTCACGCGGATCGTCGTACTTGCTGTAGAAGAAGCCTTCGTTGTTCTTCTCCCAGCTGATGCCGGTGAACTTCAAGCGCTGTAGCTCGTCGGGCAAATCATGGTTAGTCGCCAGATCACGCACGCGCCAGGTGCGCCAGTCGCTGCCGCCTTGCTGGATGGCGTAGGCGGCGTAGCGGCCGTCGCTGCTCACGCTCACACCGCCGAGCGCATCGGTGCCGTCCTCGCTCCAATCGTTGGGATCGAAGAGCGTCGTCCAGGGCCCGTCGACGCTCGGCGCGGTGTAGAGCACGGCGTGGTTCTGCAGGCCGTCGTTGCGGTACTGGAACCAACGCTTGCCCACGCGGTGGGGCACGCTGCGGCGTTCGAAGTTCCACAGGGTGGTCAGGCGTTCCGCCAAGGCCTTGCGCCCTGGCAGCTTGGCCAGGTACTTGGTGGTGACGGCGTTTTGCGCTTCCACCCAGTCGCGCACCTCGGGTGCGTTGCGCACGTCCTGTTCGAGCCAGCGGTAGGGGTCGGCGACCGCCTCGCCGAAGTACTCGTCGACCTGGTCGACGGTCTTGCTCTTGGGATACTTCAAGGGGGGGCTCCGCTGCGGGCCTTCGAGATCTCGTATTCTATCGTTTCAGGTAGGCGCGCACGGTGGAGGCGACAGCCCTTGCGAGGATGGACTCAGCGATGTGACACGGCCCCTTGGGGTGCGCTGGTCTTCGCGTGGCTGCTGTTGATCGGGGCTCCGCTCGCCCGTGCGGGCGAGGCGCCGGTGCGCGTCGCCGTGGCGGCGAACTTCCGCGCAGTGCTCGAAGATCTCGCCGCGGACTACCAGCGGACGCACGCGGGTGTGCGCATCGATGTGATCAGTGGTTCGACGGGAAAGCTCTTCGCACAGATCGTCGCCGGGGCGCCCTTCGATCTTTTCCTGGCCGCGGACCAGGAACGCCCGCAGCGCCTGGTCGCAACGGGGCAGGTGGCACAGGGTATGCGCCACACCTACGCGGTCGGCCGCTTGGTGCTGTGGGATCCACGCGCGGCACGCGTGGACGGCCCGGCTCGTCTGCGGGCGGGCGGCTTTCGGCGCCTGGCGCTCGCCAATCCGGACCTGGCCCCCTACGGCGCCGCGGCGCAGGCGGTGCTGCGCGAGCTCGAACTCGAGCAGGCCCTCGAGGGGCGCCTAGTGTTCGCTGAGAACGTCGCTCAGGCCTTTGCCTTCGTGCGTTCGGGCAACGCGGCCGTGGGGTTCGTCGCCCTGTCCCAGCTGCGCACGCTGCCGCCCTCGGTGATCGGCGCCTATTGGGAGCCGGCACTGCCTGAGGCGCTCGCCATTCGCCAGGACATGGTGCTCCTGGCGCGGGCCGAGGGGAATGAGGGCGCGCAGGCCTTCTACGCGTTCCTGCGCAGCGACGCCGCTCGCGCGCAGATCGAGGCGGCTGGTTATCGTCTGCCGCCTAGTCGTTGAGGTAGGCGAACACCTCGGAGATCACCACCGACCCTTCGCCCACGGCGGAGGCGACGCGTTTCACAGAGCCGGAGCGCACGTCGCCGACGGCGAACACCCCGGGCTCGGACGTTGCGAAGCTGCTGCTAGCACCCGCGGCGGCGCCGGTGAGCACGAAGCCCTTCTCATCCATGGCCACAGCACCGGAGAGCCACGCCGTGTTCGGGGCAGCGCCGACCATGATGAACAGGCCGCAGGCGGGGATGTGACGGGTCTCATCTGAGTCGCGGCGCGAGACCGTGACCGCCTCCAGCGAGTCCTCACCGTGGAGCTCGGTGACCTGCGTGCCGAAGTGAATCGTGATGGCTGGATCCTCCTCCAGGCGCGACAGCAGGTAGTCCGACATGGAGTCCGCCAAGCTGTTGCTGCGCACGAGCACGTGCACGTGGGTGGCGTAGCGCGAGAGGAACATGGCGGCTTGGCCCGCCGAGTTGCCGCCGCCGATCACCACCGCGTCCGATTCCCGGCAGAAGCGTGCTTCGAGATCCGTCGCCGCGTAGTACACGCCGGCACCTTCCAGATCCGTCAGGCGATCGAGGGGGAGCTTGCGGTACTGCACGCCGGTGGCGACTACTACGGCGCGCGCACACACGTCCGCGCCGTCGGCGAGCTTCACGCGAAAGCTGCCGTCCTCCTGGCGCACGAGGGCGCTGGCCCGGCGGGGCATCGCGAAGCGCGTGCCGAACTTCATCGCTTGCACCTCCCCGCGCCAGCACAGATCAGCGCCGGAGATGCCGGTGGGGAAACCCATGTAGTTCTCGATCCGCGACGAGGTGCCCGCCTGCCCCCCAACGGTGAGGTCTTCCAGCACCAAGGCGCTGAGTCCTTCCGCTCCCGCGTAGACGCCGGCCGCCACGCCGCCCGGGCCGCCGCCGACGATGATCACGTCGAACTGGCGCGCCTCGCCGATCGCCATGTCGAGGCCGAACAGGGCTGCGATCTTCGCGGGCGTGGGTTCTTCGATCACCCGCTGCTTACCGAAGATGACGCACGGCTCCTCCTGACACAGGCCTTGGGCGCAGGCGGACATCTCCTTGCTCGCGGCCGGGGAGTTCAGGCTGAGCGAGCGCACGGGGATGCGATTGCGCAGGGCGAAGGCGCCGATCTCCCGAATCGTTTTGCTAGCTTCAGCGCCGATCAGCACCAAGCCGGCATCGTTGCTCTCGAGCAGGCGCCGATGACGGGCCGCGAAGACGGTCACGACGATGTCGCTCATCTCCGGGATCTGGCTCATGAGCGAGAGCATCGCTTCGCGCGGCACCTCGAGGATCTTGCTCGGCTCCACCGTGCGCGTGCCGAGCATGGAGCTGCCACCGTGCAGGAAGGAGATCTCGCCAGCGAACTGGGTGGGGCCGAGGGTGGCGTCCGCGTAGCGTTCGCCGCTGATCGCGTCGACGGCCTCGACTCGCCCTTCGAGTACGTAGCGGAAGGTGTCGGCAGGTTCGCCGAAGCTGCTCAGGGTGGCGCCGGCGGGGTAGTCGCGCACCACCCCCACTTCGCGCATCCGCGCCACGTGTGTTTCGTGCAGCGGTGTGCGAATCATGGTTCTGAGGTCGGCGGCGAGGCTCTCCATGGCGGGCTCCTGGCATTAGGTCCGAGGCGAGTATACGGGTCGAAGGTGACCAGTCTTTCATCATCGCCCGATGCACGACCGACGTTTCTTGAGAACCTCGCAAGCGCGCCCTGCTTGCGCGCAGCGACGCCGGGGGCGTCGGGCTAGCGTTCGGCCTCGAGCAGCGCTCGCGCCGCGCCGAGCACGCGCTCGGGGGTGTGCTCACGCATGCAGGTGAACGCCCCGCCGCAGGTGGGATGGCGGCGGCAGGGCGAGCAGTCGAGGTGGTCGTAGAGCACCGTGCCCGGTGCCGGGTCCGTGCGCACGTAGGGGCACGTGGAGCCGAACAGGGCGAGGGTGGGTCGCCCCAGGGCGATGCTCATGTGGGTGAGGCCCGTGTCGACGCCGATGCTCAGGGCACCGCGCGCCAGCAGGGCGATCTTCTCCCCGAGGTGGCTGTCGGGGCCGGCCACCACCGTGATCTGCCCCTCGGTGGCGGCGGCGATGCGCTGCGCGTGGTCGAGATCGCCGGGGCCGCCTAGGAGCCAGATCGGATGGCCGCTGTGCGCCGCCTGCAGTTGGGTGGCCAGTGCCGCCCAGTAGTCGTCGAACCAGTGCTTCTGGGGGCGGGTGGTGAAGGGAAGCAGGAAGATTGGCTTCGCGAGCCCAAGACGCTCGGCCGCTGCCTGAGCATCAGCGTCCCTGGCGGCGAGGGACATGGGGAAGTCCGCTACGTCGAGGCCGAGGGCCTGGGCGAGGTGGCGATACTCGCGCGAGGGGCGATCGGGCTGCTCGTCCATCCGCCCTGAGACGCTCTGCGTGTAGAGCAGCTGCGCCCCCTCTCGTGGGCGTAGTCCGACCCGGCGAGGGGCGCCGCTTAGAACGGTCCACAGCGCGCTTTTCAGCAAGCCCTGGGCGTCGATCGCCAGGGTGAATCCACGCGCCCGCAAGGCCTTCGCGAAGCGCCAACCCTCTGCCAGGCCGGCGAACGAAGGCCCGCTACGAACGCCCTTCGGCAGCACCAGTACCTCGTCGATGAGGGGGTGCTCGTGGAGCAACTCCTGGCCGATCGGTGTGGTTAGCCAGGTGATCTTAGCGTCGGGCCAGCGCTGGCGCAGGGCGGGGAGAAGGGCGGTGGTGAAGACGATGTCACCAATCGCGCTCAGGCGAATGATGAGGATTATGGGTGGGGAGGACGACACGATGGCTGAGCGGGACGCCCGATGCCCGAGCGTCCCGCCTGTGGTTGCTTCTCGTCAGTCGCCTATCACGCCACCGTCCGCGAGGTCGCCGGCCGGCCCCGGGGGCTGACCGAAGCTGTCGCGCAGGATGAAGAAGTCGTCCAGGTCGACGACGCCGTCGCCGTCGAAGTCCGCGTCCTCATCGTTGCTGTTGAAGCGGGGACGGAAGATCTGGAAGTCCTGGAAGTTGACGATGTTGTTGTTGTTCAGATCCGCATCACACACATTGCCGAAGCCGTCGCCGTCGGTATCGCGCTGATCGGCGTTGGCCACCAAGGTGCAGTTGTCCTGCGCATCCGGCACGCCGTCGCTGTCCGTGTCGTCCGTGTCGCAGCCCGCGCCGGCCGCACGCAGGAGCACATCGTCGACGTGCCAGCCATCGGCGCTGACGAAGCCGTCCGTGTCGATGCGGAAGCGGAACTGGGCCTGGCTGGCGCCCGCCAGCTGCGGCAGGTCCAGCTGCTGCTGGGAGAAGCTGTTGGCCGTGCCGTCGAAGCTCGCGAGCGTGCTCCAGGTGCTGCCGTCGGTGCTCACCTCGACATAGCAGAAGTCATAGGTGGCTTCCGTGTCGCACACCTGGCTCCAGCTGAGGCGGACGTCGTCGTAGGCGCTCAGGTTGAACACCGGTGAGGTGAGTGAGTCGCTGCGGTTCGAGCTGTAGTCGCCGCCAGGGCTGTCGGACCAGGCGTTGGCCGGGCTGTTGGCAAGCTCGGGGCTGATGGCCCAGCGCCCGTCCGGGGTCCAGCCCACGTTGCCGCCCTCCACATCGTCCGAGAAGACGGTGCAGAACGGCTCGAGCACGAAGTCGAGCTGTTGCGTTTGACCGCCCGCGAGGCTGACGTCCACCGGTGCGGGGTCCGCGTAGTCATCGCTCACGGTGCTGACCGAGACGGTGTAGTCGCCAGCCGGCAGGGCCAGATCGTAGTTACCGCCCAAGGTGTCTGCACTGAAGCCATCCGTGCTGATGGTGGCCTCGAGGGGGAGCCCTGAGTCGGCGGCGGTGACGCTGCCTGCCAGGCTGGCGGCGTTGGCCGGGTCCAGCACGTAGAAGAACGCCGCGGTGACCACGCCGCGGTTGCCGGCGGCGTCTTCGCCCTCCACGTAGACGATGTGTCGGCCGTCCGCCAGACCGCCGGTCGGGAGCAGTCCGTTCACGTCCTCAGTCACCTCATCGAAGCTGCCGTCCAGGGCGCCGAGCGCAATTGGTGTGGCGCCGGCTTCCCAGGGGGCGACGTCGACGTAGGCGCGCGCCGCGGCGATGTTCTGGGTGGGTTCACGGCCGTTGCTGTTGTTGTAGCGGCCATCGCTCATAGACGCCGATACGTCGACAGGCTGACCAGGTTCGACCACCGCTTGAGCCACGGTCACCTCGATCACCTCGGGGCCGGCCGGCAGCAGGTAGGGCGCACGCGCCGTCTTCGCTGCGTAGAGCAGCGACTGCAGGTTGTCCGGCAGGATCGTGTTCTCGAATACGCCGCACTCCTGGAAGAACTCTGTGCCGAGCTCGTACACGTAGGCCGCGAGGCCGAGCTCGCCGTAGGCGAAATCGATCGTCGTGCCGTCGGTGATGTACAGGCCCGTTGCCTGATCGGGCTCATAGCCATTGAAGAAGGCCAGCTTGCGCCCGAGGGTGGTCAAGGCCTGGCCGTTCGGCGCATCGGCGTTGCCCCAGCCCCACGGCCACAGGACGAGTTCGCTGAAGCTGTGGATGTCGAGGAACACGCCGCTGGCATCGGCGGGTGCTGCATCGCCGATGTCATCGCCACGCTGGTCGGGGAAGATCGTGCGCAGGTAGTTCTGGATGTTCTGCGTCTCAGGTTCCGAGCTCGGCGTAGGGCCTCGATAGGTTTCGTTGCACTGGTTGCCGCTGGAGCCGCCGCAACAGCCCCACAGGAACTCGAAGTTGCGGTTCAGATCTGCGCCCCGGGCCGTGGAGGTGGGGCTGCAGTAGTTCTGGTTGGTGTTCTTGCGCCAGACCAGGCCCGTCTCCGCCTGCTTGCGCCCGTCCGGGTTGGCCTGGAGCACGAGGTGGATTTCGTGTGCGTCGAGGAGCCAGGTGGCGTCCGCGTCCACGCCGTAGCTGTCGATGAGGTACTCAGCGAAGCGCGTGTTCAGTTCGGCGGTGGCGTACTCGCGCGCGTGAATGGCGCTCATCGCGAACAGCTTGGGCTTGGGTCCCGGGATGTTCTCGTTGGTGAGGCGTAGCACGCTCACCTCGAAGCCGCCTTGGCCCGTCTCGCGTTCCCAGCTCTCGCCGATCGGCGTCCACTCGGCGAGGTCCGGGAAGTTCTCAGCGATCGCCGCGGCGCTGGAGAGGGTTTCCTCCACCGTTCGGTAGCAGACGAATCCCGGGATGTTGCCCTGTGGGCTGGGAGTGAGGGCGAGCCGCGTCTGTTGGTTGCGCAGGCGCGCCGTGGCGCGTTCGTCGAGCTCAACGCGGAAACCGAGCGCTTCCAGGCGCTCCAAGCCCTTGGCGTCGACGCCGATCGTGAGGTAACCCTTCTCGTGGACCACCCGCCAGGGCACGTAGTCGGCGGCCAAAGCCTCCACCTGCGTACGGTCTTCGAAGTAAGCGGTGACGATGATGGGATCATCGCCGTCGACGGCGAGCGTGTGCGCCGTGGCGAATAGCGGTGCGAGCAGGGCAACCGCCGCGAGCAGTAGGCGATAGTGCATGGGGAACCCCCGGATCTTTTTGCGTAACGCGAGCCCTTACGTCGAGGGCTCGTTCCGCTTGGATGGTACGCGATCCGGGGAGGCTTTGCGTGGCCGCTCAGCTGCGCGAATGACGCGCCGCGGCGACGCTGCTGGGGGTGTTGCGCCTTCGGCCCTGCGCCCGGGGGTGAGCCCGGGCGAGGCGCCGTGGTGCGAAGGAACTACGCCTTGGCGAATCCGAGCAGGTGGGCGAGGTCCTTGAAGAAGATCCGGGCGTGGGCCGCGTGGTCGGGCTTGCCGAGTTCCTTGTTCATGTAGGCATCCCAGGTCAGGCGCTGCACGTCGCGGTCTTCGCAGATCTTGACGAAGCGTTCGCGGCGCTTGTCGTTGCGATACCAGAAGTGCTGCATGATGCCGAGGATCCAGAACACTTGGCCGTGGGACTTCATGAAGCGTTGCCGGGCGGTCCGAAGGAGACGAGCATCACTGTTAGCCAGCGCTAGCTCCACCGCTTCGGCCACCACCTGGCCGCCGAGCATGGCGTAGTAGATACCCTCACCGGAAGCCGGCGCCACCAGCCCCGCCGCATCGCCGGCCAGGATGATGTCGTTGCCGTTGTCCCAGCGCTTCAGGGGCTTCATGGGGATCGGCGCGCCTTCGCGGCGCACGGTGGGTGCATCGCGCAGGCCGGCACGATCGCGCAGCTCGCCGACGGCGTTGCGCAAAGAGTGTTGACCCTTCATGGCCGTGCCCGTGCCCACGCTCGTGGTGTGGCCGTGGGGGAACACCCAGCCGTAGAAGTCCGGTGATACATCGCCCTGGTAGTAGACGTCGCAGCGCGCCGGGTCGAAGTGAGCGGTGGTCTCGGCCGGGGGCGGGGACTCGATTATCTCGTGGTAGGCGTACACGAAGGGGATCTTGCCGGCGCCGGGCACACCCTGCCGTCCCACCTCCGAGCGGGCGCCGTCCGCCCCAATCAGCATGCGGGCTTTCACCGTGCCCACTTCGCCGGCGCCGCCGTGGCGTGCCTTGTAGTGGATCTGCAGCGTGCCGTCGCTGTCGCGATCGAAGTGCTCGAAGGCGCCGGTGCGGCGTTCGGCACCGTTGTCGGCGGCCCGTTGCCGCAGCCACTCATCGAACTCGTCGCGGTCGACCATGCCGACGTAGCCGTCGCTGATGGGCATGTCCACCAGGTTGTTCGACGGTGAGACCATGCGCGCGGATTGCACCTTAGCCTTGAGGATGTGATCGGGGATCGCGAAGTCGCGGATCAGGCGCGGTGGGATGGCGCCGCCGCAAGGCTTGATACGGCCCGCCTTGTCGAGGAGCAATACGGAGCGACCGTTTCTCGCTAGCACGTCAGCGGCGGTCGCACCGGCGGGTCCACCGCCAACCACCACTGCATCATAGATGTCCATCGCGCGGCTCATACCTGAGAGTCTCCTTCGCCGTCGAAATCAAATCACGTGCCGATCGGACGGCGCGCTGAGAGAGGGATGACCGCCGCCGCCACTACTGCTGGGGACCGAGCGCTCGACGGCGCTGGCGCGGGCGGGAGCGGGCTGGCCGATACGCGCGGCCAGGGCGGCAGCGGCCAGGAAGATGACGGCCTGGGCAGCGAAGACGCTGGCGAAGGCGCCGAGGGGCGATCCGAAGATGCCACGCACCACGTCCACGGCGACCGTGCCGAGGAACATGCCTAGGCCCATGGCGATGGCCTGGGAGGCGCCCCACAGGCCCATGCGAACGCCTTCTCGGCGAGCTCGTCCGGCGCCCGCCAGTTGCATCATGGAGGTGATCGCCGCCACCGCGTAGACGCCGTTGGCGAGCCCGAGGGCGAAGACGTTGGCCTCCAGGGGCCACTCGGTGCCCACGGAGCCTCCAATGGAGAGCAAGGCCAGCGTCAGGGCGGATGCGAGGCAGCCGCCGACGGTCCACGCCCGTACGGAGCCGAGGCGGCCGCCCACCAGGGAACTGCAGACGATACCGATGAGCAGCATGCCGAGGAGCACGCCCTTGTTCTGGGTGCTCGACAGCAAGGTCGATTCGCCAGGCGTCATGCCGAACACCACGCCGGCGAAGGGTTCGAGGATCAGGTCTTGTGCGCCGTAGGCGAGCATCGAGACGAAGACGAAGATCGTAAACAGGCGCGCTTGAGGTTCGTCCCAGATCTGGCGAATCGCGCGACCGAAGGCCGGTGCTTCTTGCGCCTGTGCTCCCCTATCGTTTTCTGTAGGTGCCGCGCACGACGCTTCCAGGCGGAACATGGCGATCAGCGTCATCAGCATGGCCCCGCCACCGATCCAGGCGGTCACCTCGATGAGGCGCTGCAGGGAGAAGGGATCGAGCATCTGCCCGGCCACGGCGGTGGAAATGATGAAGCCCGCGATCATCATGATCCAGATCATCGTGGCCGCCGCCGAGCGTCGACCTTCGGGCACCCGCTTCGCCATGAGCACCAGCAGGACCGTACCACAGGCGCCCACGCCGAGACCGATCGCGACGAAGGCAAGCATCGCCAGCGCGATGCCGGCGATGAGGTGGGTGGCGGCGAGCGCGGTGGCCACGGCGGCGAGCACGCCACCCGAGGCCAGCACCGCCATGCCGCCCAGGATCCACGGGGTGTGGCGACCGCCCAGGTCAGACCCATAGCCCATACGTGGGCGCATCATCTGCACCGCGTAATGGATGCCGATCAGTACGCCGGGCAGCATCGCCGGCAGGGCGAGCTCAACCTGCATAACGCGATTGATCACCGACGTGTCCAGCACCACGATGGCGCCGAGGGAGGCCTGCACCAGGCCTAGGCGAAAGATGCCGAACCAACCGAGACGAGATGAGCCTTGCACGGCTAGCCTCCTGCGAGGGCGCGTAGGGCGAAGGCGCTCACCAGCATGCCGAGAACATAGAGGGTGATGCCAGTGGCGTTGTACCAGGGGGCGAGCTCACGGGGCTGGCGCAGCAGCTTGGCCATGAGCGCGAGTTGCGTTAGCAGCAGGCCAAGGACGATCAGGGCGTGGATGGGTTGCCCCCAGGACCAGAGCAGGGGGATCACCACGAGCTGCGGCAGCACCATGACCACGCACGCGAGGCGCGCCGCGCGCTCTACGCCGAGTTGCACGGGGAGGGAGCGCAGACCCATCTGCGTATCGCCGTCCACGGACTTGAAGTCGTTCAGGGTCATGATCCCGTGGGCACCGAAGCTGTAGAGCAGGGCCAAGGTGATGATGCGCCCGTCGGGCGCTGTCGCCGCCATGACGGCAGCGCCGGTGTACCAAGGCAGCCCCTCGTAGCAGAGCGCGACGGCGGTGTTGCCCCACCAGCCGTTCTGCTTCAGGCGCAGGGGCGGTGCGCTGTAGATCCAGGCCAGGACCAGGCCGAAGACGGCGGCGCTGAAGCCCCAGGGGCCGAGCAAGGTGGCCACGGCCAGCGAGGCACCGGTCCAGGCGATGGCGATGTAGAGCCCCCAGCGCCCGGGAATGCGACCGGAAGGAATCGGGCGCTCGGGCTGGTTGATGGCGTCGACGTGGCGGTCGAACCAGTCGTTCACCGCCTGGCTGGTGGCGCAGACCATGGGGCCGGCCAGCAACACGCCGGCCGCGATGATCAGCAGGCGACCATCAGCGGACAGGCCGGTGGAGACGATGCCGCAGGTGAACGCCCACATGGGCGGGAACCAGGTGATGGGCTTGAACAGCTCCACCACGGCACTGAATTGAGGAAGCGGTGTCCCGGCTGCCGCGGCGGCACCCGTGGAGGCTTGGGGAGCGTTGGTAGCCATGGCGCCAAGGTAGTCGCGTCAGGGCTCAGTGTCAATTAAAGCTTACAGCTATCCGGGGGTGTCGCTGTCGCCTTGGATTGACGTTGCGCTGCGGTCAGCTGTCCCCGGCGGGGGGTGGGCTCTCGCCGTCGGAATCGCTCGCCAGGTCACCCAGACCGTAGCGGCGCAGCTTCACGTACAGGCTCTGGCGGCTGAGGCCCAGCATCTCGGCGGCGGAGGCGCGATTGTCCTCGGTGAGTTCGAGCGCCGCCTCGATGCACAGGCGCTCGATCACGTCCGTCGTCTCGCGGACGAGTTCCTTGAGCGGCACGCGGCCCACCAACTCGGTCAGCTGCTCGACGGAGCGCGGCAGGGCGCGGCTGTCGCCGTTGCTGGCCTGGGGGCGCACCGTGTGGCGGATCGTGAAGCCGTAGCTGGCGGAGGCCTCACCGTTGGAAACGGTCACGGCTGACAGCTCCACGGTGACCGGCGGGCCGATCTCCGGCCGCAGATTGGTCTCGTAATGGCGCACGCTGCCGTGCTGGCGCAGGTGGGAGAGCAGCACGTTGGTGTCCACGCCCGGCCGTCCCAGCCATGTCTCCAGGGGCTTACCGCTGGCCTGGTCCACCGATGCTAACTGGGCGAGATCGGCGAAGGCCGGGTTCGCGGCCTGGATGTGGGTGTCGTGGTCGGTCACCACGAACGCCTCGGGCGCTCGGTCGATCAAGCTCAGGAACCGTGATGGCCCTTCGCCCTGAGCACCGCCCTCGCGTCGCTCCGGCAGGGTGATTCGCACCAGGAAGCACGGGTTGGCGTCTTGCCGGAACATGGACGCACCGACCAGTAAGGCGGCTTCGCCTTCGCCCGTGCCGACCGTGACCTCGCTCGCCCGCCCGGCACCGCGGATGGTCGATAGCATTGTGCCGATCGTCTGGGCGGCGCCCGCCTCGAAGCACTCCAGCAAGCGTCGGCCGACGATTCCGCGCCCTGCATCGCCGAGTAACTCGCGGGTGGCGGGGTTGGCCTCGAGCACCTTCTCGGTGTTCGCGTCAACGATCAGCACCGCTTCGCCGGTGGTTTGAAACAGCAATCGGTAGCGGGTCTCCGCCATGCGAATGCGTGAGTAGTCGCGTTCGAGGGTCTGCTGGGCTTCGACCAGGCGCTGTTGCAACTTCGAGATGGCACCCAAGTTGCGACCGATCAGGATGATCTGACCGCCGTCGCCGAGGCGTTGAGCGGCGTAGTTGACCGGAACGTCCGCGCTGTCGCGGCTGCGGGCGGTGTGGTTGAGCTGTCGCCAGGCGCTCGGGGCATCGGCCGGTGCTTGCGCAAGCAACTCCGGCACCTTGGGGCGGGTATCAGCGGAGACCGTGTCCTCCAGACGCTTGCCGATCCACCCTTCTACGCCGAGCTCCTCAAGATCCGCGTCACTCACCGCTAGATCTTCGACCACGCCGTCGGCGCCCAGCACGATCGCGAGATCTGCTGCCGCGGCAAGCAGGTTTGCCGTGGCATCGACGTGCACAGCGGCGAGGAATTCTTGTGGAGTCCTAAATGACTTCACGCGTGATGCCTTCCCTAAGTCCCAGTGTGAACCAGCAAAAAGGTGCGCATTCTAATGGAGCCGTCAGGCGCGGCAATCGGCGGCGAGCAATCCAAGCAGTTGCTCGGCGCGCGCAGGCGCATCCTGGGCCTTTTCCGCGCCCGCATCAGCGCCCACGCGAGCGACGAGTTCTGGTCGATGGATGAAGGCTGGGCCGCCGGCCATGATGCCGATCGCGCGATTGACTGACGCACGCCTGATGGCGCGGATGGTGGCGGCGAGCGAGTCGAGCTGGCGGGTGGAGCCAGCAGATAGGCCAACCACGGCGAACCAATCGTTGGCGACCGTGGTGGCGAGCTCATCGAGCTCTGCGCCTGGGAGGGTGGCCACCTCCCATCCGGCGCGGCGGAAGTACTCGCACACCATCAGCGTGCCGAACAGGTGCTGCTCGCCCGGGCACGGGGCCAGCAGGATGCTGCGGCGAGGGTGCGGGTAGCGAGTGGCGCCGAGAAAGTCGTAGCTCAGCTCACGCAGCAGTTGCTGCAGGCGGCCGACCGCGACGGTGACGTCGGCGAAGCTCGCGCCGTCCCGCTCCCAGCGTTCGCCGAGCTCGCGCGCGGCGCCGGCCAGCAGCTGCGTATAGATGTCTTCCACCGGCGTGTCTTGGGCCAGGTGGGCGTCGATCAGCGGCTCCACCGCCTCATCCCGCAATAAGGCGTCGACAAGGGCGTCCACGCAGGCGGGCGACACTCGCACTCCCGGCGGCTCGGGCAGTGCCTGGCTGACTAACTGTTGTTCAGGTCTTGAGAGCAGCAAGCGGGGGATCACCTCGCTCTCGATAGTGGCGATCAGCCCGCCGAGCTCGTCGCCGTAGGATCTTTCCTTCCCGGAGCACGCTGGTTGGGGAGCGCCGGCTGTGCGGCGGTCGTCATGCTGCGTAGCGTCAACCGCCCGTTGCGAACAGACAGGCATGTTTCACCTCGTCCCTACCAACCGAAAAACGCCTGCCCATCAGGAAGGTGGATGTGAGTGGAGTCGGCCGCGTCACGATCGCGGCTTCTGCGCGTCCGTGCGACGACCACCTTGAGCGATCGTACTTAGCGCTTTCTGTCCCATAATTGTCAAGCTGATGGTACGAAACTTTGTGTCTACCTGAGTTGACACTCAGCGGGTCCGAGGACTAGATTGGCCTTGCTTATAGTGTGGAGAGGCCGATGCAGCGAAGCCTGCCGACAACACCCGCGCAGCCGGCGCTGTATACCGCAGAGCAGCGAACGCGGCGTGATGCGTCGCCGTGGACGATGGTGCAGGCCATTCTGGCCCCGCTTCAGTTCCTCGTGTTCCTGGTGAGCGTAGTGCTCGTGATCCGCTACCTGGTGGGCGGGGAGGGCTTCGCGCTCGCCACGGCCTCGGTGGTGATCAAGACCTTGGTGCTCTACACCATCATGGTCACCGGTGCCCTCTGGGAGCGTGATGTCTTCGGGCAGTACCTCTTCGCCGGGCCGTTCTTCTGGGAAGACGTCGTGAGCATGCTGGTGATCGGCACGCACACGGCTTACCTGATCGCCGTGTTTACCGGCGCGCTCGGTCCCGTCGGGCAGATGCTGCTCGCGCTCATCGCCTACGCCACCTACGTGGTCAACGCGGTGCAGTTCGTGCTCAAGCTTCGCCAGGCGCGGATGGCGCCCGTCGCGCCTGCGCCGCCGACCGGCTCTTTGGCCTATGGAGCGGGCAAGTGAGCGACGTACAAGAGCATGTGCTGCAGCAAGATCTGGGCTGCGATGACCTGCCGGTTTTGCGTGAACGTGGTCAGCGCGAGGTGTTCTGCGGTCTCACAGGCATCATCTGGCTCCACCGCAAGATTCAGGATGCCTTCTTTCTCGTGGTGGGCTCTCGCACCTGCGCCCACCTGATCCAGTCGGCGGCGGGAGTGATGATCTTCGCCGAGCCGCGTTTCGGCACAGCGATCCTGCAGGATCGGGATCTCGCCGGTATGGCCGACTGCAACGACGAGCTCGATCGCATCGCCGGTGAGTTGCTCGCGCGCCGACCGGATATCCGCACCCTGTTTCTCGTGGGCTCCTGCCCGTCCGAGGTGATCAAGCTCGATCTGGCCAAGGCGGCCGAACGCCTAACGGCAGCGCACACTGGTCGGGTGCGCGTGCTGAGCTACTCGGGCAGCGGTATCGAGACCACCTTCACCCAGGGTGAAGATCAGTGCCTGAAGGCGCTGGTGGAGCATCTCCCGGAGGATCCGACGGCGGCTCATTCGCTGCTGGTCGTGGGTAGCTTGCCGGACATTGTGGAAGACCAGTTCCAGCGGCAGTTCGATGCGATGGACGTCGGGCCCGTGCGGTTCCTGCCGGCACGACGTTCCTCTGAGATGCCCGCGATTGCACCCGGTACTCCCTTTTTGCTGGCGCAGCCGTTCTTGAACGAAACGGCCCGTGCGCTGGAGGCACGGGGCGCGCGTCATCTCTCGGCGCCCTATCCCTTCGGCGTCGAGGGCACGCTCGCCTGGCTGCGTGCGGCGGGCGAGGTGTTCGGCTGCACCGAGGAGCGCCTGGCGCAGGTCACCGAGGCGCCCGTGCGCCGTGCCCGCCAAGCGCTGGCGCGCTATGCGAGCACGCTGAAGGGGCAGCGTGTCAGTTTCCTGCCGGACTCTCAGCTGGAGATTCCCCTGGCGAGGTTCCTCCATCGCGAGTGCGGCATGGAGCTCGGCGAGATCGGTGTGCCGTTCCTCGATCGTGGCTTGCTCGCGGCGGAACTCCCCCAGCTTCCCGCCGGTGTTCGTCTGGTGGAGGGGCAGCACGTGGACGATCAGCTCGATCGGGTGCGTGCTGATCGACCCGACCTGACCGTATGTGGCCTTGGCCTGGCCAATCCCCTCGAAGCCGAGGGGTTGCGTACCAAGTGGTCCATCGAACTCGTTTTTTCGCCGGTTCACGGCTTCGATCAGGCAGCTGACCTGGCGGAGTTGTTCGCACGGCCCCTGTTGCGAAAGGAGCGCCTCGCGGTCTGAGGACCGACGGCGTCGAGCCATGGAATTGACGGTCTGGACATACGAAGGCCCACCACACGTTGGGGCTATGCGCATCGCCACCTCGATGCGGGATCTGCACTACGTGCTGCATGCGCCGCAGGGTGACACCTACGCGGATCTGCTGTTCACGATGATCGAGCGGCGCGACTCGCGCCCGCCGGTTACCTACACCACCTTCCAGGCGCGTGATCTCGGCGGCGACACCGCCGGGCTGTTCATTCGCACGCTCGAGGAAGCTAACGAGCGCTTTAAGCCACAAGCCATGCTCGTGGGTGAGTCTTGCACGGCGGAGCTGATCCAGGATCAGCCCGGCGCCCTCGCCGAGGGCATGACGCTCAACGTGCCCCTGGTCCCGCTCGAGCTGCCCGCCTACTCGCGTAAGGAGAACTGGGGCGCCGCGGAGACTTTCTACAAGTTGGCGCGAACGATGCTGGCGGGCCAGATGCCGGCACCGGGCACGACCGCAAGCCGACCGGCCCGACCGGAGGGCCAGCGCCCCAAGGTCAACCTGTTGGGACCTACCTCCCTCGGCTTCCGCTGCCGCGACGACGTGGTCGAGGTGACGCGTTTGCTGGCGAGCGCGGGGGTGGATGTCAACGTGGTGGCCCCGCTCGGCGCCGCCCCCGAAGATCTCGCTCGCCTTCCCGAGGCCGATGCGAACATCAGTCTCTACCCGGAGGTGTCTGGCACGCTGGTGAAGTGGCTGGAGCGCACCTTCGGCCAACCGGCGGTACACACGGTGCCGATCGGCGTCGGCGCCACGCGCGATTTTCTGGCGGAGTTGGGGGCCGTGTTGGATATCGACGTGAGCGCAGCGCTCGCCGGCGATCCCTCGCGTCTTCCCTGGTATTCGCGCAGCGTCGATTCGACCTACCTGACGGGCAAGCGAGTGTTCATCTTCGGTGACGCCACCCACGTGGCCGCCGCCGCCCGCATCGCGACGGAAGAGCTGGCCTTCGAGGTGGTGGGCATCGGCACCTACAGCCGAGAGCAGGCGCGCATGGTCCGCGCGGCGGCCAAGCCGCTGGGGCTCGAGCCATTGATCACCGACGACTACTTGGAGGTGGAGCGGCACGTCACCGAGCTGCAACCCGAGCTCGTGCTGGGCACGCAGATGGAGCGCCATATGGCCAAGCGCCTGGGCGTGGGGTGCGCGGTGATCTCCGCGCCCGTGCATGTGCAGGACTTCCCCGCGCGGTATTCGCCGCAGATGGGCTGGGAGGGCGCCAACGTCATCTTCGACAGTTGGGTGCACCCCCTGGTAATGGGGCTGGAGGAGCATCTGCTCACGATGTTCCGGGAAGACTTCGAGTTCCACGATGGCGCCGTCGCCTCCCATCTGGGCAGCGGGCAGCGGCCGGAAGTCGCGAGCGAATCGCCGCCCTCGTCGGCCCTGGACGAGCCTCCCTCGGATATGCCGGCGGACATCGCACTCGGCTGGGCCCAGGACGCGGAGCGTGAACTGAAGAAGATCCCCTTCTTCGTGCGCGGTAAGGCGCGTCGCAATACGGAGCGCTTCGCACGCGAGCACGGCGTAGCCACCATCACTGTCGAGACGCTCTACGATGCCAAAGCGCACTTCGGCCGCTAAAACGAAAGCGACAGCCAAGGGGCAGCCCCCCTTGCGCTTCGTGATCGTGACCCTGGACAGTCATCTGGGCGGGGCCGTCGAGCACGCGCGCGAGTGCTTCGTGCGGGAAGGCCTGAACATCACTCTGCGTATGCACTGCGCGGCTGAATGGGGCGACGACTCAGAAGCACTGGCACGCTGCCATGAAGACATTGCGAGCGCCGACATCCTCGTCGTCAACATGCTCTTCCTGGAGGAACACATCCAGGCCGTGCTGCCCCAGTTGAAGGCGCGCCGCGACGAGTGTGCAGCGATGGTGTGTTCGATGGCGGCGGGCGAGGTGACTAAGCTCACCCGCATGGGGCGCTTCACCATGGACGGCTCCGCGAAGGGCCCCATGGCGTTACTGAAGAAACTCAAGCCTAAGAAGACGGCTAACAACTCCTCAGCCGGGGCGTCGCAGATGAGCATGCTGCGCCGTCTGCCGGCGATCCTGCGTTTCATCCCAGGCACGGCCCAGGACGTTCGCGCCTACTTCCTCACCCTGCAGTATTGGCTGGCGGGCTCCAACGACAACGTCGTGGAGATGGTGCGCTTTCTGGTCGGACGTTACGCCGACGGCGCCCATCGCAAATTGCGCGGGAAGGTGAAGTCGGAAGCACCGGTGCACTACCCCGACGTGGGCGTCTACCACCCACGGTTGAAGGGCCGTATGGGGGAGGATGGCGGGGCGCTGCCGTCTCCCGACTCGCCCCGCGGCACGGTCGGGTTGCTGGTGTTGCGATCCTACGTGTTGGCTGGCAACGCAGATCACTACGACGGCGTAATCGAGGCCTTGGAAGCTAAGGGGCTGCGCGTGGTGCCGGCCTTCGCAAGCGGCCTGGATGCGCGTCCGGCGATCGAGCAGTTCTTCCTCGATCCCCAAGGTAATTCGACGGTGGATACGGTCGTCTCGCTCACCGGGTTCTCCCTGGTCGGCGGGCCCGCCTATAACGACGCAGACGCGGCGGCGAAGATTCTCGGTCGCCTCGACGTGCCCTACATAGCCTGCCATCCGGTGGAGTTCCAGACACTCGATCAGTGGGAATCGTCGGCGCGGGGCTTGCAGCCCGTCGAGGCCACGATGATGGTGGCGATACCGGAGCTCGACGGCGCGACCTCGCCGATGCTGTTCGGTGGGCGTCGCGAACTCGAGGGTGGCCGTGACCGGGCTATGTCAGTGCACCCTGAGCGTGCCGAACGCCTCGCCGATCGCGTGGCGCGTATGGTGGCGCTACGGCGCACCGAGCGTGCGCAGCGGCGCGTGGCCATCGTCCTGTTCAACTTCCCGCCCAACGGTGGCAGCGTCGGCACGGCGGCCTACCTGTCCGTCTTCGAGTCGCTGCACGCCACGTTGGCACGCCTGAAGAAGGCCGGGTACGAGGTCGAAGTGCCCGATAGCGTGGACACGCTGCGCAACGCGGTCATCGAAGGCAACCGCACCCGGTTTGGGACGGACGCCAATGTGCTCGACCACGTGAGCGTCGACGATCACGTGCGTCGCGAACCCTGGCTCGACGAGATCGAATCCCAATGGGGTACCGCACCCGGTAAGCACCAAACGGACGGTCGCTCCCTGTTCGTGCTCGGCGCTCGCTTCGGCAACGTGGCCGTCGCCGTGCAGCCGGCCTTCGGTTACGAAGGCGATCCCATGCGCCTGCTCTTCGAGGGCGGTTTCGCACCCACCCACGCCTTCGCCGCGTTCTACCGCTACCTGCGCGAAGACTTCGCAGCGCACGCCTGCCTGCACTTCGGCACCCACGGTGCACTCGAATTCATGCCCGGGAAGCAAACGGGGATGTCGGATCAGTGCTGGCCCGAGCGCCTGCTCGGCGCCCTGCCTAACTTCTACCTGTACGCGGCGAACAACCCCTCGGAGGGCACGATCGCCAAGCGCCGTGCCGCTGCCACGCTAGTGAGCTACCTGACGCCTCCCGTTCAGCATGCCGGCCTCTATCAAGGGCTGCTGGACCTGCGCGAGTCCGTCGACACTTGGCGGTCTCTGGCGCCGGACGAACGCGTTGGGCGCGAGGATTTGCCGGCGCTCATCCAAGCTCAGGCGGCTGCCCTGGATCTCGCGGAGGAAGCGCCCGCGTGGGAGGCGCCAGCGGAGCATATCGATACGCTAGCGGGGCGCATGCTCGAACTCGAGTACACGCTGATCCCCCACGGCATGCACGTGGTGGGGGCGGACCCGACTGCTGCTGAGCGAGTGGACTGGCTCGCTGCGGTGGCGGATGCGACACACGGATTCACGCCGCCGCTCGAAGCGCTGGAGACCCTGACTTGCGGCGGCGATGCCGAGGCGGCGATGGCGGTCGACGAGGAACTGCAGACCTTGTCGGAAGAAGCGCGCGAGGAACGTGCTCAGGCCTACGTGCACTTGGTCAGGATCAATAGTCAGCTGAGCGGCGATCCGGAGTTGGACGCGATCGTCCACGCCCTGGACGGGGGCTTCGTGGCACCGGCGCCGGGCGGTGATCTGATCCGTACGCCGGATATTCTGCCGACCGGTCGCAACCTGCACGGCTTTGACCCCTTCCGCATCCCGAGTGCCTTCGCTGTGCGCGACGGTGCCGGTCAAGCGGCGCAACTGCTCGCGCGGCACCAGCAGGAAACCGGCGCCCTGCCGAAGTCGATCGCCATCGTGCTGTGGGGCACGGACAACATCAAGAACGAAGGCGGACCCCTGGCCCAGGCGCTGGCGCTGATGGGGGCGACGCCTCGCTTCGACAGCTACGGGCGTCTGTGCGGCGCCGCTCTGATTCCCCTGGAGGAGCTTCGCCGGCCCCGCATCGATGTGGTGATGACCCTGTCGGGGATCTTCCGCGATCTGCTGCCGCTGCAAACGAGCATGTTAGCCGAGGCGGCCTACCTCGCTGCGAGCGCGGAGGACGAGCCCCTGGAGGCCAACTACGTGCGCGCCAACGCCCTAGCCTGGCAGCGCGAGCACGGGGGAGATCTGGAGACGGCGGCGCTGCGCGTGTTCTCCAACGCGGACGGCGCCTACGGCTCGAACGTCAATCAGATGATCGATTCGAGCTGCTGGGACGAGGAGGACGAGTTGGCCGACGCCTACGCCCAGCGCAAGTGCTTCGCCTACGGAGTCGGCGGCAAGCCGGTGAAGCAGTCGGCGTTGCTCGCGGGCGTACTCGGCAACGTCGAGCTGGCCTACCAAAACCTGGAGTCCGTCGAGTTAGGGGTCACCACCGTCGACCACTACTTCGACACGCTCGGCGGTATCGGCCGCGCTGTGCTGCGCGAGCGCGGCGACGAGGTGCCTGTCTACATCGGCGATCAGACCTGCGGCAAGTCCGTCGTGCGCACCCTGAACGAACAGGTCGCGCTCGAGGCGCGCACGCGCATGCTCAACCCGAAGTGGTACGAGGGCATGCTCAAGCACGGCTACGAAGGTGTGCGCCAGATCGAAGCGTCCATCACCAACACGCTGGGCTGGTCGGCCACCACGGGGCAGGTGGCGCCGTGGGTCTACGATCGGCTCTCGGAAACCTTTGTGCTCGACGATGAGATGCGCAAGCGCCTCGCCGAGCTCAATCCCGCCGCCTCCCTGAAGGTGGCGAATCGCCTTCTCGAGGCGCACGAGCGCGACTATTGGTCGCCGGATGAAGAAACGCTGGAGGCGCTGCGGCGCGCCGGCGAGGAACTCGAGGATCGCCTCGAGGGTGTAACGGCCGAAGGGGTAGCAGCCGCATGAGTCTCGATAGTATTCCCGTCAAAGTTGAAACGCGCCGACCGCCGGACGGCGAGGGCAGCGTTCAGGTCCAGCAGGATCCGAACATGCGCATCGGTGCGGCCAAGGTGTTCGCCGTTTACGGCAAGGGGGGCATCGGCAAGAGCACTACGTCCTCGAACTTGTCCGTCGCCTTCTCGAAGCTCGGCAAGCGGGTGGTGCAGATCGGCTGCGATCCAAAGCATGACTCCACCTTTACGCTCACCAAGAGCTTGGTGCCTACAGTTATCGACGTCCTCGAATCGGTGGATTTCCACCCCGAGGAGCTGGAACTCGATGACTTCGTCTACGAGGGCTACAACGGGGTGATGTGCGTGGAGGCGGGCGGACCGCCGGCCGGCACGGGCTGCGGTGGCTACGTGGTGGGGCAGACGGTGAAGCTGCTCAAGGAGCACCACCTCCTGGAAGACACCGACGTGGTGATCTTCGACGTGCTCGGTGACGTGGTATGCGGTGGCTTCGCCGCGCCGCTGCAGCACGCCGATCGCGCGCTGATCGTCACCGCCAACGACTTCGATTCCATCTTCGCGATGAACCGCATCGTGGCGGCGATCCAGGCGAAGTCGAAGAACTACAAGGTGCGCGTGGGCGGCGTGATCGCCAACCGCAGCTCCGCCACGGATGAGATCGACCGCTTCAACGAGGCGGTGGGTCTGCAACGCGTGGCCCACTTTCCCGACCTCGATGTGATTCGCCGCAGTCGCCTGAAGAAATCGACCTTGTTCGAGCTGGAGCCAACGGCTGAACTCGAAGCGGTGCAGACCGAATACCTGCGTTTGGCGCAGAACCTGTGGGACGGCTTGGATCCGGTGTCGGCGGTGCCGATGAAGGATCGCGAGCTGTTTGACTTCCTGGGTTTCGATTGAAGCTAGGGGTCCTCGAGGCCCTGGCTTAGGAGAGGATGTAGACGATGGCTGGCTCTACCACTTATCAGCAACGGCGCGGGGAACTCGAAGAGTACTTCGATCGGACTGCAGCCGATGCGTGGGCCAAGCTCACGTCCGATGCACCCGTGTCGGGGGTGCGCGCGACCGTGCGTGCAGGCCGTGACGCCATGCGTGAGCAATTGCTCGCGTGGTTGCCGCTGCAACTGGGCAGTGCGCGGATTCTGGATGCCGGGTGTGGCACGGGCGCCCTCTCGGTCGCCGCCGCCGCCCGCGGTGCCGAGGTTACGGCGATCGACCTGTCGCCGACCTTGGTGCAACTGGCTGACGAGCGGCGACCACGGGATCTGCCCGGCAGCATCGAGTTCCGCACCGGTGACATGCTCGACGAGGGCCTGGGCGAGTTCGATCACGTGGTGTGCATGGACTCGCTGATCCACTACCGAGCGCCGGATATCGTCAACGCCCTCGAGCGCCTGGCGCCGCGGGTGCGTCGCTCCATGGTGATTACCTTCGCCCCCAAAACGGCCGCTCTGGCGGCGATGCACACGGTCGGGCGACTGTTCCCTCGCGGCGACCGGGCGCCGGCGATCGAGCCGGTAAGCGAGGCAAATCTGCGTCGGCTCATCGAGCGCAGCGGCATCCTCGGCGATTGGCAGGTGGCCAACACGCGGCGGATCAGCAGCGGGTTCTACACTTCTCAAGCGATGGAGTTGCGTCGGTCATGAGGCACCACGAGGCGAGATTCGGTCGCGGCTTCCAGATAGGCCCCGGCCTCCTGCCGTTCGCTGACGCGGCGTCGGACGAACTTCCCCTGGGGCGCTTGCTGCGCCTGTCCCTGTTCCAGGTGACGGCCGGCCTCGCCTTCGTCTTGCTCAACGGCACGCTGAACCGAGTGATGATCGTCGAGTTGGGCGTACCGACCTGGCTCGTGTCCTTGATGATCTCGATTCCCCTGGTGTTCGCGCCCCTGCGTGCGTTGATCGGCTTCCGTTCCGACCATCACCGATCGGTCCTCGGCTGGCGGCGTGTGCCGTACATCTGGATGGGCACCCTGCTGCAGTTCGGTGGTTTGGCCATCATGCCCTTCGCACTGATCCTGCTCTCGGGCGACAGCACGGGGCCTGCGGTGGTGGGGCAACTGGGCGCCGCCCTGGCCTTCCTGCTCGTCGGCGCGGGTCTGCACACATCGCAAACGGCTGGTCTCGCGCTGGCCAACGACCTGGCGCCGGAGGAATCCCGGCCCCGAGTGGTCGCGCTGCTCTACGTGATGCTGCTGGTAGGTATGGTGGGGAGCTCCCTCGCCTTCGGTGCGCTGCTCACGGACTTCAGTCAGGTCAAACTCATTCGGGTGATCCAGGGCGCTGCGGTGCTCTCGCTAGTGCTCAACACGGTGGCCCTGGGGAAGCAGGAGGCGCGCGACCCGGTCCGCGCCCGCGCCCGCAGCGCGCCGCGCCCGGGTTTCGCTTCCGCCTGGCGTAGCTTTGTGGCCAGCGGTCGCTCCACGCGGCTCCTGGTGGTGGTCGGTCTGGGCACCGTCGGGTTCAGCATGCAGGACATCCTGCTCGAGCCGTACGGCGCTCAGATCCTGGGCTTGAGCGTCGCGCAAACTACCAGCCTAACGGCGATCTTGGCCTGCGGCACGCTGGTCGCCCTGGGGTGGGCCGCGCGCGAGATGGGTCGCGGTACCGATCCCTGTCGCCTCGCCGCCACCGGCACGCTCGTCGGCGTGATCGGGTTTTCTGCCGTCATCTTCGCAGAGCCCTTCCAGTTGCCGATCCTCTTCCGCTCGGGCACGGCGCTGATCGGGTTCGGCGGTGGGCTGTTTGGCGTCGGCACGCTGGTGGCCGCGATGGGCCTCGCCCGCGATGGGGCGAGCGGCCTCGCGCTGGGGGCCTGGGGCGCCGTCCAAGCTACGGCGGCGGGCCTCGGCGTCGCCCTCGGCGGCGGCCTGCGCGACGTCATCGGCAGCCTGGCCGTGGATGGCGCGCTCGGACCCGCGCTGGCCATGCAGGCGACCGGCTACAGCGTGGTGTACCACATCGAGATCGCGTTGCTCTTCATGACGATGGCTGCCATCGGACCGCTCGTGCGCAGTGCGAGTGCATCGGATAGGGACCTCAAAGAAGAGCGTGGGGAGTTTGGGCTGGCCGAGTTTCCCAGCTAGGTAATGCTTTAGTAGGAGAGGACAAAGTCAATGGGTGCTATCACCGGCTACATCGACGTTGCGCAAATGGTGCTATATCTGTTCTGGGGCTTCTTCGCTGCCCTGGTCATCTATCTGCAGGCGGAAAGCAAGCGCGAAGGCTTTCCTCTGGAGGAGGATGGCCCCTTGCCCAACTCCCTAGACCGCACCGCAGAGGGTTGGCCGCTGATGCCGCCTGCGAAGGACTACCTGCTGCACGACGGGCGCACCGTGTCCTATCCCGGTGACAACGGCGACCAGCGCGAGTTGGCGCTGACCCCCGCGCACGCATGGCCGGGAGCGCCATTCGATCCTACTGGCAATCCGATGGTCGATGGCGTCGGGCCTGCCTCCTGGGCGGAGCGCGACGATGAGCCGGACATGACCCACGAGCATCGACCCAAGGTGATGCCGATTCGCACGGCTCCGGAGTTCGTGGTGGCCGAGAGCGATCCTGATCCGCGCGGGATGCAGGTGATCGGCGCCGACGACAAGGTCGCTGGCACGGTCAGTGAGCTCTGGGTCGATACGGAAGAGCAGCTCATCCGCTACCTCGAGGTGGACATTCCCGGGTGGGAGCGCAATGTGTTGCTGCCGATGAACTTCTCGCGCGTTGACTTCGGCCGCGGTCGGATTCTCGTGAGCTCGATCACTGCCGATCAGTTCGCTCAGGTGCCGGTGAGCAAGAATCCGGACATCGTGACGCGTCTGGAGGAAGACAAGATTGTCGGCTACTTCGGCGGTGGCAAGCTCTACGCCAAGGCAGCTCGGATGGAGCCGCTGCTGTGAGTGAGTTCCTTGGCGAGCACGACCACGAGCCCGTTCGCGGGCTCCCGGGTCCTCTGCCGCCAGGGGAAGCCTTGCTATGGCAGGGCAGCCCCGATGCATGGTTGCTGGCGCGTGACGTCTTCCACCTACGGGTGCTGATAGGCTACTTCCTGGCCTTTGCGGTGTGGCGCGTCCTGGTGGGCATCAGCGATGGTCTCGCGCCGATGGCCGTGGTGATGGGCGCAGGGATCGTGGTGCTCATGGGCGCGCTGTTGATCGGCGCACTGGTCGCCTACGCCGCCTTGATGGCCAACTCGACGGTCTTCTCCATCACCAATCGGCGCGTGGTGGTGCGTTACGGTCTCACCCTTCCCAAAACCTGGAACCTGCCCTTCGGGCTGATTCGTTCGGCATCCCTGCGTTGCCGCGGCCGAGGGCGAGCGGGGGATGTGTGTCTCGAGCTGCCGGAGGAGGATCGCATCGGCTATCTGATGCTCTGGCCCTTCGCTCGGCCCGGCAAGCTGCTTCAGCCGCAGCCCATGTTGCGAGCACTGCCCGATGCGAAACAGGCGGCGACCGTCCTGTCCGATGCCCTGCAGGCGAGTCTTTCGAGGGCAGCGCGTGCGGAGACACCCGTCGCGCCCACCTTCGTCCCGGCCGGCACGGGGGCATCGCCGGCGGCGGTGTAGCTCCTATGAACGACGAGTCCATGGATCGCACCTCACCCGACTATCGCCGTCGAGCTAAGCGCGCGCGCGCCGTGCTAATGACCCTCTTGCTGGGCATGGGCGCGCTCGTGTTCGCCGTCAGCTGGAGCACCCGCTCCGGGCAACCCGCTGTGCTCGACCCCAACCTGGTGGTCACCGAGTCGCGAGCGTTGCGTTTCGAGCGCACCTTAGACGACACCCTGCTCATCTACGACGCCAGCAGCGATGAACTGCTGCGCCGCGCCGCGCCGGGTAAGGCCTCGTTCATCCGCGGCACGCTGCGGGTGATCACACGCGAACGTCAGGTGCGCGGCGTGGACGGCGATGCCCCCGTGCTGCTGCAGGCGCGGGAGGATGGCGCCGTCGTGCTTCGCGACACGGCGAGCGGCGTGGACTACGACCTGCGCGCCTTCGGCCAAACCAATCTCGAAGCTTTCGCCAGCTTGCTTGCGTCCAACGGACCAGGCGCTGGCGGAGTGACTGATTCCGACACCCCTTACGCGGTAACTATCGCCGATTCGCACTAGCGCATGGCGCAGGCGATGACGGCATACGACATGAGACCTCAGGAGAATCCTCATGGCTAGCACGATGGCTGCCCGTCAGCCGAATGAATCTACCCAGCGAGCGCACGAAGAGACCTTGCTATCGCCGAGGTTCTACACCACCGACTTCGACGCCATGGACAAGATCGATGTGAGCGGCGTGCGCGCGGAGTGGGATCGGCTGATGGCCGAGTTCGAGTCGGACAACAACAAGGATCACTTCCAGCGCGATGAGCAGTTCGCCAGCGAGATCCAGGAACTGCCCGAAGACCTGCGCAAGGAGTTTGTGGATTTCCTGATCAGCTCGGTTACCTCCGAGTTCTCGGGGTGCGTGTTGTACTCCGACATCAAGAAAGCGGTGAAGAACGAGGACATCCAGAAGCTGATGGGCTACATGGCGCGCGATGAATCGCGCCACGCAGGCTTCATCAACCAGTCCTTAAAGGACTTCGGCATCGCCGTGGACCTCGGGTTCTTGCGCCGCGAGAAGAAGTACACCTTCTTCCGGCCGAAGTTTATCTACTACGCCACTTATCTCTCGGAGAAGATCGGCTACGCGCGCTACATCAGTATCTACCGCCAGTTCGAGCGCCATCCTGAGTTGCGCTTCCACCCGATCTTCCGCTGGTTTCAGCGGTGGTGTAATGACGAGTTCCGCCATGGCGAGGCCTTCGCGCTGTTGATGCGCAACGAGCCCAAGCTCATGGAGGGCGGCAACAAGCTCTGGATTCGCTTCTTCCTCCTGGCCGTGTTCGCCACCATGTACGTGCGCGACCACGCGCGTCCGGTGTTGCACCAGGCGATGGGCTTCGATGTGACGGACTACGATAAGCAGGTCCTGCACATCACCACCGAGATCTCCAAGCAGGTGTTCCCGATTACCCTCGATCTGGAGCATCCGAAGTTCTACCCCGGCCTCGATCGTCTCTGCAATCTCTCGCGCAAGCGCGAAGCCTTGGCGGGCAAGAAGGGCATCGGTGTCGCCTTCCAGCGCCTCAGCGTGAATCTCGCCATCGGTCGTCAGTTCCTGAGCCTCTATCTGCTGCCGCCCCAGAGCAACGAATTGCCTGAGAACGTGCGCATGGCGCCGAGCTGGTAGCGATCGACTCGGGTGCCCGGGATGGCTGAGGTTCTGCTGCCGCCGCTCTTCGCCTTGATGCTCTGGTGGACGAGCACCGGTGTGCTGCTGGTGCTCGTGCGATCGCCACAGCGCACCTACGTCTGGAGCATGGGGGCGATGGGCGTGCTGCTGGTAGCCGCGCTCTACGGGGCACAGTGGATCAGCCCCTACGCACGCAGTCCTGGCGATGCCTACCTGTCCTTCGTCTTCGGAGTGGCGGTCTGGGCTTGGCATGAGTTGAGCTACCTGACCGGATTCCTCACCGGCCCCCAGAAGAGAGCGTGCCCATTGGGCGCGGCACCGCTGAAGCGGTTCCGATTGGCGATAGGCACGAGCCTCTACCACGAGTTGGCGGTGATCGCCTGCGGGCTGACCTTGGTGTTGCTGACCTGGGGCCAGCCCAATCGCGTGGCGCTCTGGGTGTACCTGGTGCTGTGGGCGATGCGTTGGAGCGCAAAACTGAACATGTTCCTGGGCGTGCGCAACTTCAACGAAGACTGGTTTCCAGAACACCTCCAGTTCCTGGTCAGCTACCTCAACCGGCGGCGTTTCAACTGGCTGTTCCCTTGGTCTGTGACCGTCTCGTCGGTGGTGGCCGGGGTGATTCTGGTCCGCGCGATCGGCGCGGATGACGTGTTCGTTCGCAGCGCCTCGGCCTTGGTGTTCGCCATGCTGCTGCTGGCCATCGTCGAGCACTGGATGCTCATGCTGCCCCTGCGCAGCGCTGTGCTTTGGAAGTGGTTCACCGAGACCGAGGCAGAGCGTCGCGCACGTCTCGCTGCCGGGGCGCCGCTAGTGATCAGTAGTGGGAGTAAGCCGTGACCGTGTCCGACCTTGTGACGTTGCCGCCAGCCTCGGATGTCGCCAATGCGAGCGCGGACGATCTGCGCGCATGCCGCGAGCTGTTGCGTGGCGGATCGCGATCCTTCTACGCCGCAAGCTTCCTCCTACCGTCTTCGATAGCCCAACCTGCCTGCTCCCTCTACGCGTTCTGCCGCGTCGCCGATGACGCCGTGGACATCGGCGATTCTGCGGCAGGTTTGGCAGAGATTACCGATCGCCTGCAGCGCATCTATGCAGGCGACCCCGCGGACCACCCGGCGGACCGTGCGTTCACGGATGTCGCGCGCACGAGGCAGATTCCGATGGCGCTGCCCGAGGCGTTGCTCGAGGGCTTCGCCTGGGACGTGGAAGGTCGTGAGTACGACGATCTGTCGGATCTGATGGGCTACGCCGCCCGCGTGGCCGGTGCCGTGGGCGCGATGATGACGCTCGTCATGGGCCGACGCGAAGCGGCCGTACTAGCGCGCGCCTGTGATCTGGGGGCGGCGATGCAACTCACGAACATCTGCCGTGACGTCGGAGAGGATGCGCGCAACGGCCGTCTCTACCTACCTCGCACCTGGATGGTCGAGGCCGGTATCGATCCCGAGGAGTTTCTTAAGGACCCGGTATACACGCCCGCCCTGGGCGAAGTCGTGACACGCCTGCTCAGGGCGGCGGAGCGCCTCTACCGACGGGCGAGTACGGGGATCGGCAAATTGCCGCTACTGTGTCGTCCGGGCATTCACGCGGCGCGGTTGATCTACGCCGAGATCGGTCGTCAACTCGAGCGCGACGGGCTGGACTCGGTGGGGCATCGGGCGGTGGTCTCCTGGCGCCGCAAGCTGGCCCTCGTGGAGCGAGCGATGGCGGCGACCGTTCACCCTGCACCGACCCGTCTCAATGCGCCCGCCTTGAACGAGACCCACTTCCTCGTGGCCGCCGTGCATCCGAGTCAGCCCGAGGTGGCGGCGCGCACGACCTACGGTCAGCTCCTGGCGGATATCGACGCCGACACGCGGGGCTTCGCCTGGATGATCGATCTATTCTCGCGCCTGGAGCGGCGAGAGCGTGGCCTGGGGCCAGCGCCAGCCGCGAGCGAACCGGGGTTCTCGGCGCAGCCGCAGCCGCCTACCTGACCCCTAAGCCAGGTCGCGCCCATCGATAACAACGTTCCCATCATCCTGATCGAACTCCTGATGGTGGGTGGGTTCGTGATCGGCTTCATTCTCTGGGACCTGCGATCGCTCGAGCGCGATCGCCGCACACTCGCCGAGCGCAGGCGCAGGGAGCGAGAACGCGAGGGGAACTGAGGCCGTCAGGCGCGTCGAGGATTGCGGAAGGGAATCAGCGTCTGCACCCAGCGCGCGCTGAACCGATCCAGGTCGAGACTCTCGTGAACTGCCTCGAGCCGTTGCCCGTAGAGGTGCGTATCGAGCACCGAACGGGTGTAGAAGGGGGTGTCCTCGAGAACGTCGCGCACTAGCGGGCGCGTGCCCGCGTCCGCGCGCGTGCTGCGCTGGACGCCCCAGATGCCGCGTCTGGCCTCGGCGGTGGGTAGCACGGGGAGAGGGCGGACGTCGCCATCCGCTCGCACCTGAGCGGCGAGCACCGGGCGGCTGCCGTCGCGACGTTCCACGTTGTACTGCACGCACGCCTCGTCGACGCCGGTCGCGGCGCGGCACCAATCCCAGCGCCGAAAGTGCTGCTCCAGCGGCGCGTCGCCAAAATTCGAATCGAGGTATCCGGTGCCGGTCCAACGCACCTGCGGCTCGTCGATGCGTAGCTCGACATCGCAATAGGGCGCGATGGGCCACCAGCAGTGGTTCCCGGCCGGGCTGAGTTCAATCAGCGTGTCCGTGATCACGCGCGGCGTGATGCGGACCTCACCGCGTACCCGACGGCCGAGGGGCGCCGTGCGTTCGTCGATACGCACGCGCAGGCAGTCACCGTCCCACTCGAGGCCGCTGTTGGCGAAGGCGAGGCGCGAGGGTGTGCGCTCGACGGCCTCTCGGCCGCGTTCGGTAAGCGCCCAGCGGGGCGCCGGCGGGCCGTAGAGGGCTACGTTGAGCGCCGTGTGGTTGAGCGGATCGGTGGGTCCGCGGCGTCGCGCGCCAGCGTAGTAGGGGGAGAACACGCTGCCGAGCATTGCGATCAACGTTAGCCCCGAGCGCCCGTCCTCGCTGAGCGCGTCCACATACCACCAGCGATAGCCATCGTTTTGCAGCGGTGCATCAAAACAATGCCAGTCGGCCTGTTGGTGGGCGCGCGCGTCGTGCCAGCGGAAGGTGTCGGTGGCGGCCGAACGGTCTGCGGGAGCGGCCGCTGCCGGCGAGAGGGGCAAAGGGGCCGTTGACGTGAGTTTAGCCATGTGTCTATCTTACGTGACATTCTGTGGTGACACGAAAAGATTACACTCGCGCCCCGCGAGCGGCCGCCAGGAGGCCCCCTCATGCACGCTATGTCACGGATCGAGCAGTCACTGACGGCTGCTATCGTCAGCGCCGATGCATCGGGCTGCCCACCCCGGCTTGCCGAAGCGCTGCGTTACGCCGTGTTTCCCGGGGGCTCTCGCTTGCGGCCTCGCCTCTGTCTGGCGGTGGCATCGGCGTGTGGCGATGGCTGTCCGCCGGCGGCCAATGCGGCGGCGGCGGCCGTGGAGCTGCTGCACTGTGCGTCGCTCGTCCATGATGATCTTCCGTGCTTCGACAACGCGGACACTCGGCGCGGTAAGGCCTCCGTGCATCGGGCCTTCAGCGAGAGCCTGGCGGTGCTCACCGGCGATGCGCTGATCGTCCTGTCCTTCGACACGCTCGCGAGCGGTTTCGTCGAGCAACCCGCCCACCTGGCACCGGTGGTGTCCGAGGTGGCGCGCCTGGTGGGAGCGCCGGGCGGCATCGTCGCCGGCCAAGCGTGGGAGTGTGAGCCGCAGGTGTCCCTGGCCGACTATCAGCGCGCCAAGACGGGTGCCCTCTTCGCCGCGGCGACCGTCGCTGGCGCCGCTGCCGCGGGAATGGAGTCGGAGCCCTGGCGCGAGCTAGGAGAAAAGTTGGGCGAGTCCTACCAGGTGGTGGATGACATCCGCGACGTGGTCGGGCGCAAGGAAGAGCTGGGCAAGCCCACCAATCAAGACGAGATCAACGGTCGACCAAGCGCCGTGCAGGAGATGGGTTTGCAGGGGGCTATCGCTCACCTCCAGGCCTTGGTGCAGGGCGCGGCGGATGCGGTACCGCCTTGTCCGGGCGCGGCCACCCTGCGCACGCTCATCGTGATGGAGTCGCAACGGCTGCTATCGAAGCTGGGGCGCAAGGCTGCCTGATCGAAGCGCAGTCCTCCGATGCTCTCCTCCAATCAGCAGCCACTGCCGGCGACAGAGCCGCCAGCGGCGGGCTCTGGCATGTTCACGGCCCTGCGTAGCTGGTTCCTGCGCAAGCGCGCGCAGCTGCTGGCGGACCCTCGCTTTCACCGCTTCGCCACGCGCTTGCCGTTCGCGCGCCCCGTTGCACGCCAGCAGGCACGCTCGCTGTTCGATCTCTGCGCGGGCTTCGTGTACACGCAGGTGTTACGCGCCTTCGTGGAGCTGGAGCTGCCGCGGCTCCTGAGCCAGGGGCCGCGCTCCCTGAACAGCTTGTCGCCCCAGTTGGGCCTTTCCCTCGACGCGACGCAGCGCCTCATGGTGGCTGCCGCCTCCCTGCGCTTGGTGAGCTTCCTCGATGCTCGCCAGGAGCGCGTCGTGCTCGGGGAGCTTGGCGCGTCCCTCTTGGCCAATCCCGGCGTGGTGGCGATGATTCACCATCACGCGGTGCTCTACGACGATCTTTCCGACCCCGTGGCCCTCCTGCGAGGCGAGCAGGACACCACGGCCTTACAGCGCTATTGGGACTACGGTGCCGCGGCGAGCGATCCGTCGGCGCGCCCAGCCGCTGACTACTCCGCTTTGATGGCTGCCTCACAGCAGCTCATCGCCGATGAGGTGCTCGATGCCTACCGCTTCGGCGCCCATCAGCACGTGCTCGATATCGGTGGCGGCACGGGCGCCTTCCTGCGCGCCGTCGGTGCCCGCCATCCGGACCTGGCGTTGAGCCTGTTCGACCTGCCGGCCGTGGCCAGCGAGGCGCAGTCCGCTAACCGTCAGGCGGGCATGGCCGATCGAATTCGTGTGGTCCCAGGCAGCTTCATCACCGATCCCCTACCGACCGGGGCAGACCTCATCACTCTCGTGCGCATCGTCCACGATCACGATGATGCTGTCGTGCGGCAACTGCTCGCCGCCGTGCACGCGGCCCTGCCGCCCGGGGGCACCCTGGTGGTGGCGGAACCGATGGCGGAGACGGCGGGTGCCGAGCCGATGGGTGGGGCCTACTTCGGCTTCTACCTGCTGGCCATGGGCCAGGGGCGGCCGCGCTCCGCCGGCGAGCTCACCCAGATGCTGCATGACGCCGGTTTTCGGCAGGTGCGACCCGCGTCGACCGCCATCCCATTACTTACTCGAGTACTTGTTGCAAAGGCGTGACGCGTGGTGCGTCAGGCAAACTTGACAACATTTGATGTAAGCATAGACTGACAGTTGCTCTGCAAAGCCGCGGTTTCCTGTTGAATTTGCCGAGCTCCGCATAGGGATTTGGCCGGGGGGCTGCTTCATATAATGGATGCCACCGCTGTAGTACTCGAAGAGCCGCAGCACCTGCGCTTACGGGAAGTAGCGCTCAATCCGCCGAGCGACGAAGACGTTGTCGTCGATATCGCCTACAGCGGCATCAGCACCGGCACCGAGCGCCTCCTCTGGACGGGGGAGATGCCGCCATTCCCAGGGATGGGCTACCCCTTGGTGCCGGGCTACGAGTCGGTAGGCACCATCCGTGCCGCCGGGCCCGCGTCGGGTCGCCGGGCCGGGGAGCAGGTGTTCGTCCCTGGCGCCCGCTGTTTCCAAGATGTGCACGGGCTGTTCGGTGGGGCCGCGTCCTCCCTGGTCGTGCCCGGGTCTCGTGTGGTCGTCCTCCCCTCGGGTCTCGGTGAGCAAGGCGTGCTGCTCGCGCTGGCGGCCACCGCGCACCACGCCCTATGCGATCGCGAAGGGAAGGCCGCCGCCGTCGATCTGGTGGTCGGTCACGGCGTGCTCGGGCGCCTGATCACCCGTATCGCAATCGCCCTCGGCCACCCCGCACCGACGGTGTGGGAACCGAATGAAGACCGTAAGCAAACGGGCCCCTACGACTACGCCGTGGCCTGTGCGGATACCGATCCTCGTCGGGACTACCGACGGGTTTGCGACGCGAGTGGGCAAAGCGGCTTGCTCGACACGTTGATCGGCCGTCTCGGCCCCGGCGGGGAAGTCGTGCTGGCTGGTTTCTACAGCGAGCCCCTCAGCTTCACTTTCCCGCCCGCCTTCATGCGCGAGGCGCGTATCAGTGTGGCCGCCCAATGGCAGCCCGCTGACCTCGCTGCCGTGCTCGAACTGCTCACCCGCGATGCCCTGTCACTGGACGGCCTGATCACTCATCGGTTGCCCGCTGACCAGGCCGATCGTGCCTATCACACCGCCTTCGGCGATCCCCATTGCCTGAAGATGATTTTGGACTGGAGGGACGGTCTCAATGGCTGATGATGTACGGGCGGACATGACCGCCAAGCTCCGCGCTGAGGCTGCTCAGGGGCCCGATCCTGTGGCTACAGGTGAGGTGACCAAGGAGACACAGATCATTGCGATCTACGGCAAGGGAGGCATCGGCAAGTCGTTCACCCTGGCCAACCTCTCCTACATGATGGCGCAGCAGGGCAAGAAGGTGCTCCTGATCGGCTGCGACCCAAAGAGTGACACCACGTCGCTACTGTTCGGCGGCCGCGCCTGTCCCGCCATCATCGAGACCTCCTCGCGGATCAAGCTCGCGGGCGAACAAGTCAGCATCGGCGATGTCTGCTTCAAGCGCGACGGCGTGTACGCGATGGAGCTCGGCGGGCCAGAGGTGGGCCGAGGCTGTGGTGGCCGCGGCATCATCCACGGCTTCGAGACCCTGGAGAAACTCGGCTTCCACGAGTGGGACTTCGACTACGTGCTCCTCGACTTCCTGGGCGATGTGGTCTGCGGCGGCTTCGGCCTGCCCATCGCGCGCGACATGTGCCAGAAGGTCATCGTCGTCGGCTCCAACGATCTGCAGTCCCTGTACGTGGCCAACAACGTCTGCTCGGCGGTGGAGTACTTCCGCAAGCTCGGCGGCAACGTCGGCGTCGCCGGCATGGTCATCAACAAGGACGACGGCACGGGCGAGGCCCAGGCCTTCGCGAACTCCGTCGACATCCCCGTGCTGGCCGCGATACCGGCTAACGAGGATATTCGTCGCAAGAGCGCTAACTACCAGATCATCGGGGTGCCCGGTGGTGAGTGGGGACCGCTGTTCGAGGAGTTGGCGCGCAACGTCGCAGAGGCGCCGCCGGTGCATCCCACGCCACTCAGCCAGGAGGGCTTGCTAGACCTGTTCTCCAGCGAGACGACGGGTCGAGACGTCGTCCTGGAGCCGGCGACGGCGATGGACATGTGCGGCAAGAACGTCGTCGAGAAGCCGTCTCTCGAGGTGGTGTACGACGATGTCTGATGACAGCCGCGAGGGTGAGGTGGTGTACGACCGCACGGGCGATGTGCCCGTGACGGAAGCGCCCGCCGCGCCGACCGCATCCGCAAGCGAGGCCACGGCGCATGCGCCTAGTGCCGAGGTCGCAGAACTGGCCACGGGTGGCGGGTGCCACGGTGGCGCCGCGCAGATGCAGAAGGCCGCCGAGATGGCGGGCAAGAGTGATCTGCTCGAACGCTACGCCAAGGACTACCCGAAGGGCCCGCACGATCAGCCGCAAAGCATGTGCCCCGCCTTCGGGTCCCTGCGCGTGGGCCTGCGCATGCGCCGCACCGCGACGATCCTGTCCGGGTCGGCCTGCTGCGTGTACGGCCTCTCCTTCACCTCCCATTTTTACGGTGCCAAGCGCACGGTCGGCTACGTGCCGTTCAACAGCGAGACCTTGGTCACCGGTCGCCTGTTCGAGGACATCCGCGATGCCGTCCATGAGCTGGCAAACCCGGACGACTACGACGCGATCGTGGTCACCAACCTCTGCGTGCCCACCGCCTCCGGCGTGCCCCTGCAGCTGTTGCCGGATCAGATCAACGGCGTGCGCATCATCGGCATCGACGTGCCGGGGTTCGGCATTCCCACCCACGCCGAGGCGAAGGACGTGCTCGCCGGCGCCATGCTCAAGTACGCGCGCAACGAGGCGAGCCAGGGCCCGGTGGCAGCGCCCCGTGGCGGGGCGAGCCAGCGTCCTACGGTGACGTTGTTGGGCGAACTCTTCCCGGCCGATCCGATCGGCATCGGGGCGCTGCTGGCGCCCATGGGCTTGGCGGCGGGTCCGGTCGTGCCCACCCGCGAATGGCGTGAGCTGTACGAGGCTCTCGCCGGGGTGGCGGTCGCCGCGCTGCATCCGTTCTACACTGCGTCCGTGCGTGAGTTCGAGGCTGCGGGTCGTCCCGTGGTCGGGTCGGCGCCGGTCGGGGTGGACGGCACCGTCGCCTGGCTCAATGCCATCGCCGAAGCCTGTGAAGTATCGCCGACCCGTCGTGATCAGGCGATCAACGCGGCGGTGCCCGCCATCCGCGGCGCGCTCAGCGGGGCGCGGATCGACGGGCGTATCACCCTGTCGGGCTACGAAGGCTCTGAGCTGCTGGTGGCTCGCTTGCTGGTGGAGAGTGGCGCGGACGTGCGCTACGTCGGTACGGCTTGCCCGCGCACGCCTTGGTCGCAAGCCGACCGCGAATGGCTTGAAGCCCGCGGCGTGCTGGTGAACTACCGTGCGTCGTTGGAGCAGGACGTCGCCGCCATGGAGGAGTTCGAGCCGGACCTCGCGGTCGGCACGACGCCGGTGGTGCAGAAGGCTAAGGAACGGGCGATCCCGTCCTTGTACTTCACCAATCTCATTTCCGCACGGCCGCTCATGGGGCCCGCGGGTGCTGGGTCACTCGCCGAGGTGGTGAACGCGGCGATCAAGCGCCGCGGCCGCTTCGAGCAGATGCGCACCTTCTTCGAGGGCGTCGGCACCGGCCACGCAACGGGCGTCTGGGAGGACATCCCGGTCGATCGACCGAACTTCCGCAAGAAGCCACGCAAGCAAGCGGCGGCCGCGCGGACCAACGTGGCAGGCGAGGCGCTGTAGACGATGCTGGTACTCGATCACGATCGCGCCGGAGGCTACTGGGGAGCGGTCTACGTCTTCACTGCGGTGAAGGGTTTGCAGGTGGTCATCGACGGTCCCGTGGGCTGCGAGAACCTGCCCGTGACCTCCGTGCTCCACTACACCGATGCCCTGCCGCCTCACGAGTTGCCCGTGGTGGTGACCGGCTTGGCGGAGGAGGAACTCGGTCAGCACGGCACGGAAAACGCTATGCGCCGGGCCAACGAGACGCTGGATCCGGAGCTGCCGAGCGTGGTGGTGACGGGCTCGATCGCCGAGATGATCGGCGGCGGGGTGACGCCGGAAGGCACCAACATCAAGCGCTTCCTGCCGCGCACGATCGATGAGGATCAGTGGCAGAGTGCAAACCGCGCCATGAACTGGCTGTGGAAGGAATACGGCCTGCGTCGCGGCGGCGTGATGCCCAAACGCGCCAAGCGCGAGCCTGACGCGAAGCCGCGGGTCAACATCATCGGCCCGGCCTACGGTTACTTCAACACGTGGTCGGACCTCGCCGAGATTCGCCGCCTGGTCGAGGGCATCGGCGCCGAGATCAACCTCGTATTCCCCCTGTCGACCCACCTTGCCGACATTCCGAAGCTGGTGGATGGCGACGTCAACATCTGCATGTATCGCGAGTACGGTCGCTTGCTGTGCGAAGCGCTGGATCGGCCTTACTTCCAAGCGCCGATCGGTTTGCACAGCACCACCGCGTTCTTGCGTGCGCTCGGCAAGGAGCTGGATCTCGATCCGGAGCCGTTCATCGAGCGTGAGAAGCACACGACGATCAAACCGCTGTGGGATCTCTGGCGCTCGGTCACCCAGGACTTCTTTGCCACCGCCAACTTCGGCGTGGTGGCTAACGAGACCTATGCGCGTGGCTTGCGCAACTTCCTCGAGAACGACCTGGGCATGCCGTGCAACTTCGCCTTCTCGCGCAGCGCCGGTATCAAGCCCGACAACGCCGCGGTGCGTGCCGCGATCGCCGACTCGAAGCCGCTGATCCTGTTTGGCAGCTTCAACGAGCGCATGTACCTCGCCGAGGCGGGCGGCGGTGCGCAGTTCATACAAGCCTCCTATCCGGGGACGGCGGTGCGCCGTCACACGGGCACGCCCTTTATGGGCTACTCCGGCGCCACCTACCTGATGCAGGAGGTGTGCAACGCGCTGTTCGATGCCCTGTTCAACATCCTGCCGCTGGGCAAGAGCCTGGACAACGTGGACGCCACCCCGTCGCGATTGCAGAGCGAGCTGCCCTGGGCCAGCGATGCGCAGCAAGCGCTGGAAGCGGCGCTCGCCGGCGAACCGGTGCTCACCCGTATATCCGCAGCCAAGCGCTTGCGTGATGCAGCCGAGCGACGCGCCCGCACTGATGGCGCGGACCAGGTGGATACGAAGCATTTGGAGGCGGCACGCGACCACGCTTGAGCGATCACGTGACGGTTCTTCGCGCTTCGGTCACCCGGAGTGCTACTGACTTCGAGGGATGGGTGACCACCCCTCGGGGGCGATGCTGACGCTACGGCGTCGGTGTTGCGCTGGGTCGCCCCATCTCGTGTGGGGCAAATCAGACCGAAAGGTCATTGTGGAGGTCTAAATATGAGTGACAGGAACACGCTCACTGGGCTTACGGCCGAGGAAGCGCAAGAGTTCCATCGCCTATTTCAGGCGAGCTTCTTGGCGTTCACCGCTGTGGCGGTGGCCGCGCACTTCCTCGTCTGGGTCTGGCGTCCTTGGTTCCCCGCGGTTGATGGGTACCAGGACTCGGCGGCGAACAACGTTTCGGAGATCCACGCGATCGTCGAAACCACCAACCGCGACTTGCTCGCATAAGGGGGCCTGAAACATGTGGCGTATATGGCTTCTTTTCGATCCGCGCAGGGTGCTGGTGGCAACCGCTACCTTCCTGTTCGTACTGGCGGTACTGATCCACTTCATCGTGCTCAGCACCGATCGCTTCAACTGGCTGGATGGCCCGTCCGCGGCGGATGCATCGTCGCCTGCCGCAATCTCGCTGATCGAGGAGCGCACGTCGCTCCTAAGTTAGTGAGTAGGAAACCGGTCGGCGGACGAGCCTAGGCTCGTCCGAAGCCGTCCGCCGAGCCGGAATCCAATGCGATCGAGATGATCGCGAGAGCGTTTTCTGTTCCGACCAGAGGTAAGAGCAATGGCAATGCTCAACTTTGAGAAAAAATATCGCGTCCGAGGGGGCACGCTACTCGGTGGGGATCTGTTCGACTTCTGGGTGGGACCGTTCTACGTGGGTCTGTTCGGGGTGTCGGCGGTCTTCTTCGCAGCCCTCGGCACATTGCTCATCATTTACGGCACCGGCCAGGATGGGGTGTGGAACCTCTGGCAGATCAACATCGCGCCCCCGGACCTGAGCTACGGCTTGGGCTTAGCTCCGCTCATGGAGGGGGGCTTGTGGCAAGTGGTCACCGTCTGCGCCATCGGGGCCTTTGGCTCCTGGGCCCTGCGGGAGGTTGAGATATCGCGCAAGCTCGGCATGGGGTTACACGTGCCCATCGCCTTCAGCTTCGCGATCTTCGCCTACGTCACGCTGGTGGTCTTCAGACCCCTGCTGATGGGCGCCTGGGGGCATGGCTTCCCCTACGGCATCCTGGCGCACCTCGACTGGGTGTCGAACGTCGGCTACCAGTACCTGCACTTCCACTACAACCCGGCGCACATGCTCGCCATCACGTGTTTCTTCACCACCACTTTCGCCCTCGCGCTGCACGGCTCGCTGATCCTCTCGGCGACCAACCCAGGCAAGGGCAAGGAAGTCAAAACGCCGGAGCACGAAGACACGTACTTCCGCGACTCCATCGGCTACTCCATCGGCACCCTCGGCATTCACCGCCTCGGTTTGATCCTGGCGCTCAATGCGGGCTTCTGGAGTGCCGTTTGCATCGTCATCAGTGGCCCCTTCTGGACCAAAGGCTGGCCGGAATGGTGGAACTGGTGGCTCAACCTCCCCTGGTGGAGCTGACGCGGAGCGTTCGTCATGTCTGAGTATCAGAACATCTTCACCCGCATTCAGGTGCGGGCCATCACCACCGATGGCATCCCCACGGAGAGCAGCTCCGAGGAACGTCAGGGGAAACCCTTCTACCTGTGGCTGGCCGGCTTCATCGGTAATGCGCAGATCGGGCCGATCTACCTCGGCTGGTTCGGCGTCACCTCGCTCGTGTGCGGGCTGATCGCCTTCGAGATCATCGGCCTCAATATGTGGGCCTCGGTGAACTGGGATCCGGTGGAATTCGTGCGCCAACTACCGTGGCTCGCGCTCGAGCCCCCGGCGCCTGAGTACGGACTCTCGCTGCCGCCACTGAACGAAGGCGGTTGGTGGCTCCTGGCCGGCATGTTCCTCACCGCCGCCATTCTGTTGTGGTGGGTGAGAATGTATCGCCGGGCGATCGACCTCGGCCTCGGTACCCACGTGCCCTGGGCCTTCGCCTCGGCGATCTGGCTCTACCTGGTGCTGGGGTTCATCCGCCCGCTGCTGGTGGGCAGTTGGAGCGAAGCGGTGCCCTTCGGCATCTTCCCGCACCTCGATTGGACGGCAGCGTTTTCCATGCGCTACGGGAATCTCTTCTACAACCCGTTCCACATGCTGTCGATCGCTTTCCTGTATGGCTCGACTCTTTTGTTTGCCATGCATGGCGCTACGATTCTGGCAGTGAGCCGCTACGGCGGCGACCGTGAGATCGAACAGATCACCGACCGCGGTACCGCGTCTGAGCGAGCTGCCTTGTTCTGGCGTTGGACCATGGGCTGGAACGGCACGATGGAGTCCGTGCACCGTTGGGCCTGGTGGTTCGCAGTGCTGACCACCCTGACCGGCGGGATCGGCATCTTGCTCACCGGAACGGTGGTCGACAACTGGTTCCTCTGGGGCGTCAAACACGGCATCGCACCTGCGTATCCCGTGTCCGTACCGCCGCCCGTGGATCCGGCGTTGATGATGTAAGGGGCGATTGCATGAGTCATACACCGAAGACAATTCATCGCATGTCGGCGCCCATCGCCGTGCTGGGGGTGGCCACCGCGGTCCTCCTCAGCGGGTGTTGGGAGCGTCCGCCCGTGGAGTCGGAGCAGATAGGCTTCCGCGGCGTGCAGATGCAGACCGTGGACAATCCGCGCAAAGCGGAGGAGAAGCGCGAGCTCGACACCAACCAGGCGCCCGCCGTGCCCGCTGCGGCGGCCGCTGCGGGGCCTAAGGCCGGTGACATCTACCAGAACGTGCAGGTGCTGGGAGACCTCAGCGTCGGCCAGTTCACCCGCCTGATGGCGTATATCGCCCAGTGGGTATCGCCGGATCAGGGCTGTGCCTACTGCCACGAGGGCGCCAACTTCGCGAGCGATGGCCTCTACACCAAGGTGGTGGCGCGCCGCATGTTGCAGATGACCGCCCACATCAACAACGAGTGGTCGGATCACGTCGGCGGCGCCGGGGTGAATTGCTACACCTGTCACCGGGGCAAGAACGTGCCCGAGTATCTGTGGTTCGAAGACCCGGGTCCGCGCCAGGTGCGGGGGCCGAGCGGCTACCGTGCCGGCCAGAACCTGGGGGCGGCCTCCGTTGGCTACGCCTCCGTGCCCTACGATCCCTTCACGCCTTACTTGCTCGGCGCGGATGACATTCGCGTGGCGGCCGGGACGGCACTGCCCGAAGGGAACACCTCCTCGATCAAGGAGACGGAGGCCACCTACGGGCTGATGATCCACATGTCGAACTCCCTGGGGGTCAACTGCACCTACTGCCACAACAGTCGTGCCTTCTACTCCTGGGAGCAGAGCCACCCGACCCGCGCCAAGGCCTGGTACGGCATCCGCATGGCCCGCTCGTTGAACAACGAGTACCTGGTGCCCCTGCAAGGTGTCTATCCGGAGCACCGCCTCGGACCGAGTGGTGATGCGCCGAAGGTGAACTGCAACACCTGCCACCAGGGCGTGTACAAGCCGCTCTACGGCGTGGACATGATCACGGACTACCCAGAGTTGACTGTCGCATCGCCTTGACCTCCGCGAGCGCCTATCGACGACCCTGACGATCAGCCGGCCTTGTGCCGGCTGATCGCCTTCCGGGCCCTGAATATCTACGAGGCGGCGGCGACGATCACCTCGTCGATCAGGCGCGCGACGCGATCGGGCGCCTCCTCGTGCGCTAAATGACCCAGGTGTTTGAGCGTAAGCGTGCGGGCACCCTCGATGCGTTCCGCCGCCTGCAGCGCTTGCCGCGCAGGTACCGTGCCGTCTCGGTCGGCCCCCACCAGCAAGGTGCTCGTGCGCAGGCGCGGTAGATCCCTCGCCAAGGCGTGCAGATCCCATTGCGCCATCATGTCGAGCGCCGCTTGCACATGGCCCGTGTTCCCCGCCAGCCGTCGATAGAGGTCGGTGCCTCGCGCATCGAGTGACGAGCCCGTCTGGCGCAGGAGCTGGGCGATCACGCGTGAATCGCTGCGCACATGCCAGGCGAAGGTCTCCGCGACGAAGGGTAAGCGGGCCATGCCGCGAGCTACCGGCGTCAATAGGTGCCCCGCCACACCCGGGAAAGGCAGCAGAGCGCCGCTCAGACTGATCAGCGTGTCGCCAGGTTCACCGAAGGCACGGTCCAGTGCCGCGCGCATCAGGATCGCGGCGCCCGCCGAGTGACCGACCAGTATCTGCGGTCCGCTAGTGGGCAGCGCCAAGGTGCGGCATAGGGACCCCAGCGCCGAGGCGATGCCGGGTAAGGACATCGCCCCTAGGGAGGGTGCGGGGGCACTGAACCCGTGCCCCGGCAGATCGGGCACGACGACGGTGCAGCGCTCGCGAAAGGGCGCGATGAAGTCGCGCCAGGAGTGACCGCTCGCGCCGGTGCCATGAATGAGGAGCAAGAGCGTGGGACCGTCGCCGGCCACCTGCACGTGCCAACGAACGCCGCCCGCTTCCACGAAGCGGCTGTATTCGCCGTTGGGCCAATCGCGTCCGTCCACATCGAAGCGCAGGCGACGACTCATCCTCGTCGGCCGAGGGTCTGCCTAACCCGCGCTCGGGCCGGCGTCGCGTATCGCATCGCTAAGGCGCGCGGCATCCGCAGACGGAAGTGGCAGGTAGCGCGCGTTGAGGGCTTGGGCCAGTGTCGCCGCCTGGGGTTGAGGCTTGCGTGAAACGTCGATGAGTACCGTATGCACCTGTTCGTTGGCCAGAAGACGGGCCGCGGAGAGGGCCTCCTCCATCGCACGGTCGCGTCCACCGCTGCCGTCGCGGGCGACGTTTGCGCGCCCGTCGGTCAAGATCACGAGGAACGGCGTTTGCCCGGCCCGCTTGACCTGATCGACCAGGAGCCGAGCAGCATCGAGGCCAGCGGCCACGGGCGTGCCGCCACCGCCGGGTAGGCCTGCCAACTCTCGCTTGGCCCTCACCAGGGAGCGGGTCGGTGGCAACAGCAAGTCCGCGTCACGACCCCGAAACGCGATGAGGGCGACCTCATCGCGCCGCACGTAGCAGTCGGCGAGGAGCAGTTCCACCGCGCCCTTCGCCTCGGCGAGGCGATGCAGGGCCGCGGAGCCCGATGCGTCGACGGCGAAGATGGTGGTGGTCTGGGTGTGTTGGCGGAAGCGCAGTACGCGGAAGTCTTCGCTGCGCACCGCGAGGCGCGGACCGCCCGCGGTGGCTCGCCGGTCCGTCTTGCGTCGGAGCTTCTGCCAGGGTGCGGCGGCCCTAAGCGTGTCCAGGACGGCGAGGCGAGCGCCGTCGGCAGGCATGCCCGGGCTGCTGCCTACGGGGCGGCCGCGCCGGGTCGATTTCATCACCGCACCCGACTTGCCGCCGCTGCTGCGGGCGTCGAGGGCGCCGGCCTGGGCCGCGATCGCGCGCAGGATGTCCTCGGGGATCGCTGCGGTGGCCGCTTCGAGAACCTGCTCGTCGAGTTCCCCCAACTCCTCGGGCGGTGGCGGTGGCGTCGACTCATCGGCGTCGTCGGGCTTGTCCTCGTCCTGCATCGAGGGCGGCGGTTCGTCGGGCTGCTCTTCGTCAGGGGGAGGCGGTGGCGGTGGGGGCGCTGGCACGCGGGTCGCCCTGGGCGCCAACACCAGCTGCGCGGCGAGGCCGATGTGCTCGTCGGTCACCGCGTCGCAGTCGTCGAGGGCAGCGGCCGCGCGGGCGACGCGTAGGGCGAACAGGGTCGGCCGCAGGGACCAGACCCCTAGGGCGATCCCGGCGGCACCTAAGGCTTCATGTAGCTTCTCGTCGACGGTGATCTTCCCCAGGCGCTCGCGGGCTGCCGCGATCCGCTCCGCCTCGAACCAGTCATCACCGGTCTCGCGCCAGGAGATGGCGTGCAGGTCGATAGTGAAGGCGAGGCGATCGCGCAGCGATGCGGGCGGCTCCTCGCCCGCCTCTCGGTCGCCCTCGTCCAGGGCGAGCACGGCGAAGCGGGCCGCACTGCTGCCGCGCAAGCCTTCGCGCTGCATGCTCACTTGACCCGTGTCGATGGCGGCGCAGATGCGCGCTGCGATGGCGGGGTCCAGGCGCTCGGCCATGGCGATCTCGATCAGCCCGTCGTGCGCTTCGGCGAGAACACCCCGCTGTGCAATGGCCTGGCCCGCCTGCAGGGTGGCGGCGAGGTCGAGTCCGCCGAGGAGGCGATCGTCACGAATATGCGCTGGGACACGGCGCCACGGCATGCTCGGCGGCAGTAGCTCGCGGAGCGTCTTCAGCCAGCTGTCGCGGACCGGGCCTGGGCAGGCGCGCAGGCGCACGCCACCGGTGCCGAAGGGGTCGACGGCGAAGAGGGCCGCGACGCTCGCGGCATTGGCCCAGCCGCTGCTGCCGCCGGCATCCCTCTTACCCTCGGGGTTCACGCCGGGAATGCGTCCTCGAGCGCACGCTGTACGCGCACGCTTGAGCCCGCCTCGTCGAGCGGATCGCGCCGCAGGCGGTGGCGCAGGGCCGACGGGGCGATCGCCACCAGGTGCTCGTCCTGCACCTCGCCGTCGCCGCGCAGGGCGGCGAGGGCTCGCGAGGCGCGCATCATAGTGAGCTCACCGCGCAGGCCGTCCGTGCCCAGGCGCACGCAGAGTTCGGAGATACGCTCGAGGGTCTCGTCGCTGACCACCGTATCGTCGAGGCGCTCGCGGGCGTTCTTGATCGCTCGGCGGATCTTACTGTCCTGGCGCTTCCACTTGTCGCGGAAGGCACTCGGGTCGTCCTCAAAGGCGTCGCGGCGACGAATCACCTCCACCCGGGCCTTGACGTCAGTGGGCGTGCGCACCTCGACGGAAAGGCCGAAGCGATCCAATAGCTGCGGGCGCAATTCACCTTCTTCCGGATTGCCGGAGCCGACCAGCACCAGGCGGGCCGGGTGGCGAACGCTGAGTCCCTCGCGTTCGACCACGTTCTCGCCGGAGGCTGCCACGTCGAGCAGCAGGTCCACCAGGTGATCCTCGAGTAGGTTGACCTCATCGATGTAGAGAAAGCCCCGGTGGGCCCGGGCCAGGAGGCCAGGCTCGAAGGCCTTCTCACCTTGGGCGAGGGCGCGTTCGAGATCCAGGGCGCCGACCACCCGATCCTCCGTGGCGCCCAGGGGCAGGTCGACGACGGGCACCGGGGCTTGGCCCGACTTCATCTCCTCGGCCGGCGTGTTGCGATCGAATTGGCAGCTGGCGCACAAGCCGCCCGGGCGCATGGGTGCGCAGCCGTAGGGGCAGCCCTTGACCACCCGCATCTTCGGTAGCAGGTCCGCGAGGGCGCGGATCGCGGTCGACTTGCCGGTGCCGCGGTCGCCGAAGGCGAGCACGCCGCCGACCGAAGGATCCACAGCCGCGATCTGCAGGGCGAGCTTGAGCTCGTCCTGACCGACGATGGCCGAGAAGGGATAAACCTGTGTGAACGAGGGCATTCAGTAACTCAAGTGCGGGTCGAGGCCAGGCGCGGTTTCGGCGAGGCCGAGGGCCGGCGTGCGGGGAATATGCTGCGGGGCGGGGCAGGCGGGAGCGGAGCTGGCCGCGAGATTCGCGCGCACGGGCTGGCGGGTCCTTTGCATGACGGTCACGTTCCGTGAGGTGCAAGTTTAGCATCGAAGGCGCAACGACGGGCTATCGGTGCGCGACTCGCAGGTCGGCTCCAGCGCTGCACAGATCGACGTCCACGCTACACTGCGAGGCGATCGTCTACAGCCACGTACCCGGCTAGCGCCAAGGGAGAGAGAGCGATGCCTATTTCCGTGCCACACCCGTCTGCGCAGCGGCGCACGGAGGACCAGCGCCTGATCACCGGCGCCGGTCGCTACACGGAGGATGTGCGAGCGGAGAAGGGCGAGCGGCACTTGGTATTCCTCCGCTCTCCCGTGGCGTACGGGCGGATTCTCGAACTCGATGTGGGGCCAGCGCGCGAGGCGCCGGGAGTGCTGGGCGTTTTCACCATCAACGACCTCGATCAGGCAGGGGTGGCTGACCCGCGGCCCAATGCCTTCAACCCCGAGGGGGGCGAGGGTGCCGAGGTATCGTTGCCACAACCCGCCTTGGCTCGAGGCTGGGTGCGTTTCGTGGGTGAGGCCGTAGCAGCGGTGGTGGCAGACAGTGTGGCCGCGGCGCTCGACGCGATCGAGCTCATCGAGTTCGACGTGGAAGAGGCGCCCGCCGTCGGGCACCTGCGGGCAGCCCTGGCGGACGATGCCGCGCAGCTCTGGCCTGAGCAGGCACCGGGCAACCTCCTCGGGATCCGGGCCCGGGGCGATCGCGAGGCCACCGCCGAGGCCCTCGCCAAGGCCGCGCACCGGGTGGAGATCGATGTGGTGAACAACCGCGTCGCCCCCGTCACCTTGGAGCCTCGCGGGTGTCTCGCGATACCGCAGGGCGATGGGGCCTCCCGCTCGCTCACCATGCGTATGGGCAGCCAGGGAGTGCACGCCGTCCAGCACGAACTCGGCGCCACCCTGGGCTTGGAGGCCTCCCGCCTGCGCGTCATCACCGAAGATGTGGGTGGCGGATTCGGCATGCGTCTGTTCCTGCAGAGCGAACCGGTGGTAGTGGCCTTTGCCGCGATGGCGCTGGGCGAGGCGGTGCGCTGGCAGGCCACCCGCAGCGAGGGGTTCCTCGGCGACCTGAACGGCCGCGATCACCTCAGCCACGCGGTGCTCGGATTGGATGAGGATCTGCGCTTCGTGGCCCTCGAGGCCCGCACCTACAGCAACGTCGGTGCCTACACCTCGCAGCTCGGCGCCGGCGTGGCCTTCTTCGGCAGCTCGATGCTCACCGGCGCCTACGACATCCCCAATGCGTGGGCCGAGACCCACGTGATGGTCACCAACTCCGCGCCCCTGGATGCCTACCGTGGTGCCGGCCGGCCGGAGGCCAGCTATCTCATCGAGCGCCTGGTCGACAAGGCGGCCGCTCAACTCGGGATCGCGCCCGGCGAGCTGCGTCGTCGCAACTTCATTCGCCCGGAGCAGTTTCCCTACGCCTCGGCCCTGGGACAGACCTACGACAGCGGCGAGTACCAGCGACTGCTCGATGGCGCCTGGCAGCGCGCGCAGGGCGAGCACTTCGAGCAGCGACGCGAGGCGTCCTCCAGCGCTGGCCTACGACGCGGCTTAGGTATTGCCTACTACGTAGAGGTCTGTGCCGCGTACGGCAAGGATCGTCCCGAGGTGGCCTTTCGCGAAGACGGTGTGATCGAGGCGCGCGTGGGAACCCAGTCGACCGGGCAGGGCCACGAGACCGTCTTCGCGCAGCTCATCAGCGAGCGTTTCGGCGTGCCCGTCTCGCAGGTGCGCGTGATCCAGGGCGACACGGCGCAGATCGCGAGGGGCAACGGCACCGGCGGAAGTCGCAGCCTGGCGATCGGCGGATCCGCGCTGGTGGCCACGCTGGAGGCGATGGAGCAGGCGGGCGTGCGGGTCGCCGCGCAGATGCTCGAGGCGAGCACGGCGGACATCGTCTTCGAGCGGGGGCGCTTCGCGGTGGCGGGTACGGACCACGCCGTGACCCTGGCCGAGGTGGCGGCGGCCAGCCATGACCCTGAGCGCCGACCCGAGGACGTGGCTGCGGGCCTTGCCAGCAGCGAGGCCTTCGGGCCCGCGGGCGGCACCTTCCCGAACGGCGCTCACGTGTGCGAGGTGGAGGTGGACCCCCAGACGGGGGTGATCGAGATCGTGCGCTACGTGGTGCAGGACGATATGGGGCACGTGGGCAACGCCCTGCTCCTGGAGGGGCAGATCGTGGGCGGCGCGATCCAGGGGCTCAGCCAGGCGCTGGTGGAGGACGTGGTCTACGACGACGATACGGCCCAGTTGCTCACCGGCACGTTCATGGACTACGGGGTGCTGCGCGCAGCCCAGTCGCCGCGTCTGGACGTGCAGTTCGACTGCGTACCGAGCCCGAGCAATCCCTTAGGGGTGAAGGGCGCGGGAGAGGCGGGCACGATCGGTGCGCCGGCCGCCCTGGTCAATGCGGTACTCGATGCCCTGCGACCGCTAGGCGTTGAAGACCTCGACATGCCCCTGACGCCCCATCGCCTTTGGCAGGCGATACACGCAAGCCGTTGAGCGGCGTGTGGATGGACGCCCAGGCGACGGGGGAGATGCCTGGGCGACCAGCCTCGAGGTGCCGGCGCGAGAGGCTCGCGGCGAACCTCCGCGCCTGGGTGAACCTAGCGGCCCTGTTGACCTAGCCAGTTCTCGAAGTCATCGGCACCGCCGATGCGCTCGCCTTCGATGAAGATCTGCGGCGCCGTGCCCTGGCCGGTGACGGCGGCGAGTGAACTGTAGGAAAGCCCGCGTTCGCCGAGCACGATCTCCTCGAACGGCATGTTGCGATCCTTCAGCAGGGCCTTGGCGCGGGCGCAATGGGGGCAGCCCGGCTTGGTGAAGACGGTGACCCGCTTGGCCGGCTCCGCGCTCGGTGCCAGATAGGTCAGCATCGTGTCCGCGTCGGACACCTTGAAAGGATCGCCGGGCTCGTTCGGCTCGATAAACATCTTCTCGATCACGCCGTCGCGGACCAGCATCGAGTAGCGCCAGGTGCGCTTGCCAAAGCCCAGGTCAGCCTTGTCCACGAGCATGCCCATGCCAGCGGAGAACTCGCCGTTGCCATCGGGGATGAAGGTCACGTTCTCGGCGTCCTGGTCGCCAGCCCACGCGTTCATCACGAAGGTGTCGTTTACGGACAGGCACGCGATCGTGTCCACGCCGTGGGCGCTGAATGTGGCCGCCAGCTCGTTGTAGCGCGGCAGATGGGTGGAGGAGCAGGTGGGGGTGAACGCGCCGGGGAGCGCGAAGAGCACGACGGTCTTGCCGGCGAAGATGTCGTCGCTGGTCACATCGACCCACTGATCGCCCTGGCGGGTGCGGAACGTCACGTTGGGGACGCGTTGTCCTTCTCGGGATTCGAGCATGTTGCAGACCTCTGGGGGGTTGGGAGGCCGGCAGTCTAGGGGAGGGGTTCCACAGGCGGAAATACCTATTTCCGAAACGATCGATAGGCCAGTGGTATCAGTGGATCTGTGCGTTGGGAGACGTTTTTTTTGAATCGTGTCCGCTATGACTGGCGAACTATTTCCCGACCCTACCAAAGACACCACCGAGGGCATTCCATGTCCAGTCATCTTCGATCGGCCGAGAGTGCTGCGCAGGCGAGGCCAGCCCGGATCGACGTGCCGTCGCGCCGCTTCGCGTACGTGCTCCATCGCGCGGACGCGATGCTCATGAATCCCGCCCTCGCCAGCCATCCGCAGCGGGTGGCTGTCGCTGGCGAGAGCACCGAGGGCGTGGAGCTGCTGCTGCGCGATGTCCGGGTGACCACCGCCGGTGGTGCTAACACGGTGGGCGACATCATTCTGGCTGGCCGTGCCGATGCGGCGCTGCCTGACCCGGTCGATCTGGAAGAGTTGCGTGGTGCCAGCGCCCTTGGCCGCGAGCGCGGGGCGGAGTACATCGGCCTGTCCGCCGTGGCCGCGGACGCCTCGCGGGACGGGCAGGACCTGCACGATGCGGATCAACGCACCTGCACCGGCGGCGCGCTTACCTCCGGTGCCACCCACTACGCGCTGGACCAGGCGATGGCCCGCCTCGGTCGTCACTACGGGCGCTCCACGCTCGCCGTCCTCGGCGCCACCACCACGGTCGGGCGCACCGTGGCTGCCCTGCTCGGTGAGCGCGTCGAGCGCTTAGTTCTGATCGGCGATGCGCACTACGGTGAAGTCATCGGGCGCCAGTCCCTGCTCAGCGCCGCGGCGCGCGTCTGCCGTCACCTGGCCTTGGGCGCCGGTGAAGGGCCCCTCGCGCGACGCCTGCAGGAGTTGGCGACGCGCCAGACGCTCCTCGACAACAGCCGCGAGCTCGCGGAGTGTGCGATCCGCGAGGGGCTACTGGTGGTCACGGCGGATCGTCGTCACCTGCGCCTGGCGGACGTGGCTGTGATCAGCGGCGGCGTGCGCAGCTTGAACGGTGAGTGCCTTCCCCACGCAGGCTTGATCTGCGATCTGCGGCGCCCGCGGGCGATCAGTCGTCGCCTGGCCTGGGATCGTCCGGACCTACTGGTGATTGATCCCGTTAGCTTCGATCTCGATGGTGCCGAGGGCCCGAAGGGACTGTTCGGCACCCGTGGGCTGCCAGCCTCCCTGGTGGAGACCCTGGTGGCCTCGCTCGGTGCGTCCCTGCCGCCGGGATACCGCGCGGCCGCCGTGCACGAGCCGTGGCACGCCAGCTGCCTGCTGATGGCCGAAGCCGGGCGTCTCGGGTTTCGTCCCAGCCCCGTGTGCAGCTTCCAGACCCGCGTCGACGAGGCCCGCTGGGCCGGCCTCGCTAAGCTACGATCGCTGCCGCGTCGCCTCGGCTGAGCTCAGATCACGGCGACCGAGCGGAAGCTCTCCTCGTCCAGTTCTCCCTCCGACTTCGCCACGGTCACCGCCACTGCGGCGTCGCCGGTGATGTTCACCACCGTGCGCGCCATATCGAGAATCCGGTCGAAGGGCAGGATGAAGCCGACGATCAGCGCCGTCTGCGCGTCCGTCACGCCGAAGGTGGAGAGCACCGTGGCCGCCAGGAACAGGGAGGCCGAAGGTACGCCAGCCGTGCCGATGGAGACCAGGGTCACGGTCAGCGCGATCAATAGGTAATCCGTAAACACGAGGTCGATGCCGAACACCTGGGCGGCGAAGGTGGCGATGATGCCCTGGTATAGGGCCGTGCCGTCCATGTTGATCGTAGAGCCGAGCGGCAGCACGGACGAGGCCACCGTGTTCTTCACCCCCAAGTTGCGCTCGACGCAGTTGATGGTCACGGGCAGTGTGGCGGAGCTCGATGACGTGGAGTAGGCCACGGCCTGCGCATCGAGGATGCCGCGAAAGAAGCGCACCAGCGGCAAGCCCAGGACGCCGCGGATCAGCCCCCCGTAGACCAGAATCATGTGCACCACACACGCGCCGTAGACCACCAGGGTCAGCACGAACAGCTGACGCAGGGCATCGATGCCGAGCGTGCCGGCCACCCAGGCCACCAGGGCGAAGACGCCGTAGGGCGCGAACTCCATGACGATTGTCGCGAGCTTCAGCACGGTCTCCGCTGCCGCTTCGATCGCATCGCTCAGCGGTCTCGTCTTCTCCCCCGCCAGCACGATCGCAACCCCCAGAAACAGCGAGAAGAAAATGATGGACAGGACGTCGCCGTTGGCGAGCGCGGCGAAGGGGTTCTCCGGCACGATGTTGAGCAAGCGCTCGCCGATGGGGGGCGCTTCGGCCAGGGTCTTGGGCACCGCGCCCGAGATGTCCACGCCTGCGCCCGGTTCGAACAACACCCCGAAGGTGAGGCCGACGATGATGGCGCCGAGGGTGGTGAGCATGTAGAGCCCGATCGCCTTCGCGCCGATACCCCCGAGACGCTTCGGATCTCCCATGGAGATCACGCCCGCCACGATGGTGGTGAAGATCAAGGGCACCACGATCATCCGGATCAGCCTGACGAAGATGTCGCCGATCCACTTGCTCGAGATCGCCAGGTCGCCGAACACGAAGCCGACCACCACGCCGCCCACGAGGGCGATCATCACCCGCTGCCAGAGCAGGGTCTTGCCACCCCGGGCGAGCCAGTACAGACCGGCGAACGCGGCGACGAGAATGGCCCAGTAGAGGGCGACCTGGACGGACATGGCAGCTCCTTCAGCTCCGATCGAATCCGCTCCCGCGGTCGGGAGCGCACGGCGCAGTGTAATCGGGGCCAGCGCCGGAGGACATGCGCCGATCAGCCGTAGCGCTCGCGCAGGGCCTCGATGTGCGCGGAAGGACCGCTGACGCGAAGGCGAACGCCGGCGCTGTCGAAGTGGCGCTCGAGGATGCGCACGCCGTCCGCACCGTTCACCTCGCGCTCGAGGATGGCCGAGGTGTCGAAGGGCGCCCGCAACAGGGCTTCGGCCTGCTCGACCCACGGGATAGGCGTCGCGTGCTTCAGGGCCTCGCTCATGGCGCCCGCGTAGGCGCGCGCTAACCCGCCGGTGCCCAGCTTGATGCCGCCGAAGTAGCGCACCACGAGCGCACCCACCTCGATCCACCCCTGACCGCGCAGGACCCGCAGCATCGGTTGGCCGGCCGTACCCGAGGGCTCACCGTCGTCCTTGGCCACCTCCTGCACCTGCCCGTGCTCGTTCAGGCGACGCCAGGCGATCACGTGATGGTTCGCCTTCGGGTGTGCGGCCCGCGACGCCGCCAGGTGCGCGTCGAACTGCGTGATGGGCACTACGCTGGCGAGAAAGCGGGAGCCTTTGGCCTCGAGCAGGCCCTCGCAGGGCTCACGAAGGGTGATCATGGCCGCATCTTGGTTCAGCCACCGCGCACTTGCCAGCCGAGACCGGGCGCGTGGGCAGACTTGAACTCGATGCTGCTTTGCACGCATTGTCGACCACGCGCATGGCAGCGAAGTACTAGAGGCGAGGAGACCAACGTGCTCGATCGGTGGCAATGGCAGACGGGAAACTCCGATGAGATCCGTTCGGGATGGCGCGCGGCGTTGCTGGTCGCAGCGGTCCTTGGCGGCACGCTGGCGGCGCACGCGCAGCCGGCGGCGCCCGCGGTGGATCCGGCACGCCTGGAGGGCATCGAGTGGCGGTCCGTCGGTCCCTGGCGCGGCGGGCGCGTTACCGCCGTTGCCGGCGTGCCGGGTCGCACCCGGGAATACTTCATGGGCGCAGCCGGCGGTGGCGTCTGGCATACCGACAGCGCCGGTATCACCTGGCGCAACGTCTCCGATGAGGACTTCGGTGTGGGGAGCATCGGTGCCATCGCCGTGGCCCCTTCCGATCGCAACGTCGTGTACGTGGGGACGGGCGAAGCGCCGATTCGGGGCGTGACCACCTCCCACGGCGACGGCCTCTACCGCTCCACCGATGGCGGCCGTAGTTGGACCCACCTTGGCCTGGAGGCCACCCGCCAGATCGCGGATATCGTGGTCCATCCGCGCGATCCCGACCTGCTCTACGTGGCGGCCCAGGGCAATCCCTGGGGCCCCAGCGAGGAGCGTGGCGTCTACCGCAGTCGCGACGGCGGTGACACCTGGGAACAGGTGCTCGCGGTCAATCCGGACACGGGGGCGACGGACCTCTCTATGGACCCGGAGAACCCGCGCGTGCTCTTCGCCTCCCTCTGGCATCACCGCCGTAATCCCTGGTTCGTGCGCTCCGGAGGCGAAGGGGGTGGCATCTATCGCAGCACGGACGGCGGCGATACCTGGGAGCGCCTTGAGGGCGGGCTGCCCGACCTCATCGGCAAGGTGGGCGTAGCCGTCTCGCCGGCCAACCCGCGGCGCGTGTACGCCATCGTCGAAGCCGAGGAGGGCGGTCTCTATCGCTCGGATGACGGCGGCGATCAATGGACGCGCCTGAACGGCGAGCGCCTGATCCAGGCCCGCGCCTGGTACTACAACCACATCGCCGCAGACCCGCAGGATGAGAACACCGTGTACGTGCTCAACGTGCGCATGTTCAAGTCCATCGACGGTGGCCGCACCTTCTCAGGGCTGAGCGGACCTCACGGGGACCACCACGATCTGTGGATCAACCCCGATGACCCGCGCAACATGGTGAACGCCAACGACGGCGGCGCCACGGTCACCTTCGACGGCGGCAGCACCTGGTCGACCCTCGACAATCAACCCACCGCCCAGTTCTACCGCGTGTCCACGGACGATCGTTTCCCCTTCTGGATCTACGGCGGCCAGCAGGACAACACCACCGTGGCAATCGCCAGCCAAACCTTGGACGGCGGTATCGGCATGGAGGATTTCCACCCCGTCGGCGGCGGCGAGAGCGCCCACGTGGCCTTCGACGCGGCCAACCCCCGCTATGTCTACGCGACCACGATCAACGCCACGCTCACCGAGTACGACCTGAAAACGCGCAGCGTGCGACCGATCAAGCCCTATCCCGAGTACGTCTTCGGCCGCGACGTGCGCGAGCACCGCTACCGCACCAACTGGAACGCGCCGGTGGCCGTCTCCCCGCACGATCCGAAGGTACTCTACTACGGCACCCACAAGCTGCTGCGCAGCGCGGACCGTGGCGTGAGTTGGGAGGAGATCAGTCCCGATCTCACCCGCGACGATGAGTCCAAGCAGGGCCGTGGCGGTGGTCCGATCACCAACGAGCAGGCCGGGGCGGAGTTCTACAACACGATCTTCTACGTGCTGGAGTCGCCCCATCGTCAGGGCGAGCTGTGGGTGGGATCCGACGACGGCCTCGTGCACCGATCGCGCGACGGCGGTAAGACCTGGCGCAACCTCACGCCGCCCGAGGCGCCGGAAGCCCACGTCAACGCCATCGAGATCTCGCCCCACGACGCCGATCGAATCTATTTGGCGCTCACCGCCTACAAGCTGAACGACTTCTCCCCCTATGTGTACGAGAGCCGTAACGGTGGTGAGAGCTGGCGCCGCATCGATCGCGGTTTGCCGTCGGACACCTTCGCGCGAGTCGTGCGCGAGGACCCGCAGCGCGCTGGTCTGCTCTACGTCGGCACCGAGGTAGGGATGTTCTTCAGTACGGACAGTGGCGGGCACTGGCAGTCCCTGCGCTTGAACCTCCCGCCCGTGCCGATCACGGACTTGAAGGTGCGCCAGGACCGCCTTGTCGCCGCCACCCAAGGGCGTGGCTTCTGGGTGCTGGATGACCTCAGTACCGTGCGTGCCACCGTCGAGCCCCTGCGTACACCCTTGCACGCCTACACGCCCGCGCCCGCGATCATGCTCGAGCGCGGCGGCGGGCGACGCAGCGCCTACGAAGGCAAGAACCCCGCGGACGGGGCGGTGCTCTACTACCACCTCACACCGCCCGAAGGTGCTGCTGAGGAACTGCCGATCACGATCGAGATCGAGGAGGCGGGCAGCGGTCGTGTCGTGCGCCACTACTCCTCGGCGGGATTGGCGGACGATGCCTGCGTGAAGGGCAACGAGGATCCGCGCAGCCCGGTGAGCATCGACAACCCCGGTGCTGCGCCAGGGCTCAACCGTTTGGTATGGGACTTCGGCGAAGACCGCCTGCGTTGCGTCGACGATGTGCGCCTGTTCGCGGGCTGGTCCGGGCCACGCGTCGCGCCAGGCGACTACCGGGCCGTGCTCACCTATGCGGGCGAACAGGTGAGCGTGCCGATCCAGGTGCTGCCTGATCCGCGCCTGCCCTTCGATACCGAAGGTCACGCGGCTCGGTCCGCGGCCCTTCGCCAATCGGTCACGCTGATGAACAGCCTGTTGGGCACCCTCGAACGGGCCCGCGAGGTGCGGGAGGCCCTGTCGGGCGCGCGCGGGCGCCTGGACGGCCTCGGTGAGCGCGGGGCGCAGCTCACGCGCCTGGCGGACGAGGCCATCGTGCGCCTCGACGCGTGGGAGCAGACGGTGACCCAGCCCCTGCACAAGACCTTCGAGGACGACATCAACTGGCCCAATATGCTCGACGTGCAGGTGCGCCACCTGATCGATGCGATCGACGCGGCGGGCACCCCGGTGACCGACGGGGCCCGTCGTCGCTTGGGCGATCTGGAGCAGGAGTGGGCGGGACGCGTGGACGCCCTGGCGGCCATCCACGATGAGTACCTGGCCCCGTTCAACGCGGGCATGCTCGAGCGTGGGGAACCCCACGTGGAAGCGGTGCTGCAGCCTCGCTGAGCGATGGCAGGGAGTGATGAGGAGGTGGTGAAGGACTCGAATGTCGCGGAGCATCCCTTCGACAGACTGACGCCGAGCTTCATCCTCGATGCGCTCGAGGCACAGGGCCTTGACTGCGACGGTCGTCTCCTCGCCCTCAACAGCTACGAGAACCGCGTGTACCAAGCGGGCCTCGATGAGCAGGCGCCGGTGATCGTGAAGTTCTACCGTCCCGGGCGCTGGAGTGCCGAGCAGATCCTGGAGGAGATCGACTTCACCTGCGAACTCGACGAGCTCGAGTGCCCGGTGGTGGCGCCGCTCTACGACGGCGACGACGAGGCGCTCTTCGAACACGAGGGGTTCTTCTACACCATCGCGCCTCGCCGTGGCGGGCGGGCGCCGGAGCTCGACGACCTGAGCAATCTCGAAGTCTTCGGCCGCACCCTCGGGCGTATGCACCAGGCAGGCGCGGCTCAAGAATTCGAGTATCGTCCCGTGCTCGACGCCCAGGCCTTCGGCCACGATAGCGTCGAGTTTCTCCTCGCCAGCGAGATGGTGCCCGCGGAGCTGCTCGAGGCCTGGGAGATCGTGGCGCGCCAGGTGCTGGTGGAGGTGGATGCTCACATGGGCTTCGTGCCGCGCAGTCGCTGGATCCGTTGCCATGGGGACTGCCATGCCGGCAACGTGCTGTGGCGCGAGCACACGCCCTGGTTCGTGGACTTCGACGATGCGCGCACAGCCCCGCGGATCCAGGATTTGTGGATGCTGCTCTCGGGCGATCGGGATCGCCAGCAAGCGCAGCTAGCGAAATTGATCGGTGGATACCGTGAGTTCTGCGACTTCGACAGCGCGGAGCTCAACCTGATCGAGTCCTTGCGCTCCCTGCGCATGCTCCATCACAGCGCCTGGCTGGCACGCCGCTGGGACGATCCGGCGTTTCCGCGCGCGTTCCCCTGGTTCGGTACCCAGCGCTACTGGGAGCAGCAGATTCTCGAGCTGAAAGAGCAGCTGGCAGCCATGCGTGAGCCGCCACTGGAGCTGATCTGAGCACGCCCGCAGACCCTTCGCCGGGCGCGCAGCGCTTCACGCTCACCTGCGCCAGGCACCTGCCATCTCTTCTGCTGCAGGAGGTCGAGGCCTTCGGCTTCGAGGAGGTGCAGGAGCGGGCGGGCGCGGTGATCGCCACCGGCAGTCTCGAGGCTGCCTACCGTGCGTGCCTGTGGTCGCGTACGGCGGGACGGGTGCTGATGGAGATCGCGAGCGGCGCCGCCGGCGACGGCGACGCGCTCTACGCCACGGCTCGGGAGATCGACTGGAGCGCGCACCTTCGCCCTGAGCAGACCCTCTCCGTGGTGGCCACCCTGCAGCGGGCGCGCATTCGCCACAGCCACTTCGCGGCCCAACGGGTCAAAGACGCCATCGTCGACCAATGGCGTGAGCGCAGCGGCGAGCGACCCTCGGTGCAGCCGACCCGTCCAGACGTGCCCGTGCACGTGTTGGTGCGCGGTGAACAGGCGGTGATCTCCCTCGACCTGTCCGGCGAACCGCTCCATCGGCGGGGCTACCGGATGGAGCAAGGCGTGGCGCCGCTGCGCGAGACCTTGGCCGCAGCGTTGCTGCTGCGGTCCGGCTGGCCACAGATCGCCGCCGATGGGGGTGCGTTCATCGACCCGATGTGTGGCGCGGGCACCCTGCTCATCGAGGCGGCGTGGATCGCCGGCGATGTGGCCCCCGGGCTGCCGGCCCGTCGCTATTGGGGCTTCGATGGTTGGTTGGGCCACGACCGTGAGTGTTGGGAGCGTCTGCTCGGCGAAGCCCGCGCGCGCGCCAGCGCCGCGGCGGATCGCCTGGTGCCCGGACGCATCCGAGGCTTCGATGCGGACGGCAAGGTCCTGCGCATCGCCCAAGGCAATCTGGTGCGGGCGGGGCTTGGCGACCACGTGCCCCTCAGCCGCCGGGAGATAGCTGACGAGCAGGCGCTGTCGGACCTGCCGAGCAAGGGGTTGGTGCTGGCCAACCCGCCCTACGGCGAGCGCCTCGGCGAGCAGCGCGAGCTTGCAGGGCTCTACGCGAGCCTCGGGCAGCACCTGCGCCGCCACTACGGTGAGGGCTGGGTCGGTGCCGTGTTCACGGGGAATCCGCCCCTGGGTCGGGAACTCGGCCTGCGCGCCACCCGCACGCACCGCTTCATGAACGGTCCGATCGACTGTCGCTTGTTGCAGTTCGATCTAGGGCAGGTGGGCGATGCAGGCCCGGCGCGGGAGGAGGGTCCCCGCGAATTGTCCGCGGGTGGGCAAGAGCTCGCCAACCGCCTGCGCAAGAACCTGCGCAACCTCGCGCGCTGGCGGCGACGCGAGGAGGTGACCTGCTATCGCCTCTACGATGGGGATCTGCCCGAGTACCGCTTCGCCATCGACCTCTACGAGACGGTGCAGGGCCAGGTGCACGCGCACGTGCAGGAATACGCGGCGCCGGCGAAGATCGATCAGGCGCGCGCCCGCGAACGGGTGAACGATGCCCTGGGCGCGGTAGGCGAGGTGCTCTCCCTCGCGCCGCCTCAGGTCCACCTGAAACGACGCCAGCGCCAGCGCGGCGCCACCCAATACCGCCGTCAGGCAGAGCGAGACGAGCGGTTGGAGGTGGTTGAGCACGGCTATCGCCTCGAGGTGAACTTGGATGATTACCTCGATACGGGCCTGTTCCTGGACCACCGGCCCCTGCGTCGCTGGGTCAAGGAGCAGGCGGATCAAGCCGACTTTCTGAATCTGTTCGCCTACACGGGCGCGGTGACCGTGGCGGCTGCGATGGGCGGGGCGCGCTCCACCACCAGCGTCGATCTCTCCAACACCTACCTCGACTGGGCGGAGCGCAACTTAGGCCTCAACGTGCCCGAGGGGCCCTGGTCAAAGGCGGCTCATCGCTTCATCCGAGCGGACGTGATGGGTTGGCTGGCGCCGGGGGTCGAGGGTCCGCAGGACCGCTACGATCTGATTTTCGTCGACCCACCGAGCTTCTCCACCTCCAAGCGCGTGGAGGGGACCTTCGACGTGCAGCGCGACCACGTCGAACTGCTGCGCCGGGCCTTGGCGCTACTGCGCCAGGGCGGCACCTTGCTGTTCTCGAACAACCTGCGTGGCTTCAAGTTCGATCAGGCAGCGGTGGCAGCGGCGCTTGGGCCTCAGCACGAGGTCGTCATCGACGACCTCACCCGCGAGAGCATTCCAACGGACTTCGCCCGCAACCCGCGCATCCACCACTGCTGGCGCCTGCGTCGCGCCTAGAGGTCGAGCTCGCGCAGCATCTCGCGCTTCAGGGCGCGGGGCACGTCATCGAGATCATCGATGAAGTCCCGGGTGGCCTCGGCGTCGAGATTGCTCAGCAACACCACCGAGCGGTCGCTATCGTCATCGCCCCGGGCGTGAATGCGCACAGCGCCCTTCTCGGCGTTGCGCGCGTTGCGGCTGGGGTTGCCGAAGCTGATGTGGACGCTGTCTTCGCTGTCGTCGCCGTCCGCGTGGATCTCGATGCCGTGTTCGCCGATCGAGATGTAGGCGGTGCCGTCGCCGTCTTCGGCGACGATCGTCACGTTGTCGGAGCCCTCCGAATCGACATCCACCAAGTTGACGTCGCCGTCCTCGGCCAGGCGGTGGATGCGGCGGGAGGCGCGTTCGGCATCGCGGCCGCGCAGGAGGCGGGCGTCGGCATCCGTACCTTCGACACCCGTGGCCGCGTCGCCGTCGAGGCGGATGACCACGATCTGCTCGTCGCGGTCGTCATCGCTGTAGAGCGCGACGTCGTAGGCACCGTGGCGCGCATGGCCGGCGCCGGCGCTGATGGGCGCGCTCGCAATGGCGAAGATGGAAAAGCCGAGCAGCAGCGCCGCGGCGGTGGGTCGGGTACGGGCCATGGGAGTCTCCTTCCAACGAGGCGATGATCCCCCGCCCCGGCCGATTGCCGGAGCGAGGGTGTGTTTTCTCGTTGGATGCGCCTTGGGCCCGGTTGGTTTGCCCGGATTTTTTGGCGCGGGCTAGTGCCCTGTTTAGCCCTTTTTCTTGCCGCCGTCGCCCTCGCCGCTGGGCACGGCGAAGCGGTCGTTCAGGGTCTCGATGAAGCGGCCGGCGTTGGCCAGCACCGTGTCCAGCTTACGTCGCGTCAGGGGCCCCCAGCCGGTCGGCTGATCCGCCACCGCCAGCATCCAGCCGGAGGTGTTCTTGCGGATGGCGTTCAGGATCCAGTCCTTGTGCGTGTTGCCCTCGAGCTTCTCACCGAAGTGCTTCACGGTCTGCCTACTCGCCGCCCGCCGTAGGACGAGGTGCAGGTAGGCCACCACGGCGATGAGCAGGCCGAGCAGCACCCAATCCACGAACGGGAATTGCTCACTCAGGGAGGCCCAGGGCGGATTGAAGTGCAGGCCCTCCCACATGTTGAACATGTAGCTGCCCGCGAGCGCCACCAGTGCCAGGGCGCCCATCACCGAGGCATCCAGGATCAGGGAACGGCGCTTCCACCAGCGGCGCGCCTCGCGCACCGTCGGCATCATGTCGTCGCGCACGGCCCGGGCCGTGCGTTCGAGCGCGCCAGTCACGCGGTAGGCGCGTTCGACCTCCACCCGGTCGAGGCGCATGCTGATCTCGTCGGCGTCGACCTTACGCTTGGCTTCGAAGCGGGCCGCCAGCGCCTCGTCTTCGATCGGTAGCGCCGAGGCCACGTCGTAGATGCGGTAGAAGCGACCCGCCGTGAGGCCCTGGCTGGCGAGTGCGCGTTGCCAGGCCGCGAACACTTCCTCCGGGTTGTCCTCCCGGGCGGTCGCGTCGACCTGGTTCAGGATGTACATGAACTTGTTGAAGTCCGGCCGATCCTTCACGTCGCCCACCAGGTGCTTGAGCGTCTGCTGCATGGCGCCCGGCTCGGGGTGGCGGGCATCGAAGAACACCAGCACCAGGTCAGCCAGGTCGATGATGTGTTCGATGATGGCGAGGGTGGCGGCCCGCTGCTCGTCCGAGTCGAAGCCCGGCGAGTCGATCAGGATCTTGCCTCGGATCGCCTCGGAGTTGCAGGCCTTGAGCTGCAGGAAGGCGTCCATGCGCTCGGCGTCGCCGTCGGACACCTCTTCGATCTGATGACTGATCTTGTAGAAGGGGAAGCGGGGATCGCTGTCGAGGGCCAGGCCGGGCAGCACCTGGGGCTGCTCGTTGGGGCCGTAGCAGACCACCGTGAACTTGTCGTCGACGGCCTGATTGCCCGTGAGTTGCAGGCGCTGGCCGAGGTAGGAGTTTACGAATGTTGACTTACCGGCCGAGAAGGTGCCGAGCAGGGCGACCACGGGGAACCAGGACACCTGCGAGGCGAGGGACTCGTTCGGTTCCGTCAGGCCGAGGCGATGGGTGACCTGATCGAGCTGGCGGAAGGCCTTAACGACCTCAAGAAGTACGGGGTTTTCCCGCTGCAAATGCGTTTCGAGACGGTGCAGGCGCTCTTCCAGACTGGAGAGTTGCAGTTGGGACATGAACAAGCTCCGCGGCGTGGCACACGTAATGGCGGTCAATCGTGCCAGCAGGCGGGGTCTGTTACCAGCGAATGGGCGGCCGATGAGAGCGGTCTAGGCGGCGCATGTTTCGATCGAACGGAGCGGGTCAGGCGTCCTCAGCCTGCGCCAACCCCGCGAAGCGTCCGCGATGAAAGAGCAGGGGTGCCCCCGCCGCCTCCTGCACGGCGAGCACCTCGCCGATCAGGATCACGTGATCGCCACCGTCGTGGGACTGGCGGCTGGTGCACTGGAGCTGACCGACGCAGTTCGCCAGCAGGGGGACACCGCTGATACCTTCGGTCACTCCTTCCAGACCGGCAAACTTGTGCCGCTCATTGCTGGCGAAGCGGGTGGCCAGGTCTTGCTGACTCTCGTGCAGCACGTTGATGGCGAAGTGGCGAGCCGTGCAGTAGGCGTTCAGAGAGGCGGACTCCCGACTCAGACACCACAGGATCAGCGGCGGGGAGAGCGAGACGCTGGTGAAGCTGTTCACGGTGATACCCACCGGATCGCCCGCCTCGTCGAGGGCCGTGACCACCGTGACTCCGGTGGCGAAGGTGCCGAGCACATCGCGCAAGCGCCGACGCGCGGTGTCGCTGGAAACATCGAGGGTCATGTCGTCGTTCAAGTGGCCGTGTGGAGAAGCGACGGAACCGCCGCTGCAGTGCATGATATCAGTTCGGATCGTGGCCACGTGGCCTCGGGCGGTAGCATAACGGGGAGTCGCCCCTCGCGACGCCCGAATGATCCGGAGCCGTTCGACCTTGACCCACGACGCTCGTCGCCGCCTCGCAGCCGCCATCGGCCCTGGCGTGTTGTTCGCCGGCACTGCCATCGGCGTTTCGCACCTGGTGCAATCGACCCGCGCGGGGGCCGTCTACGGCCTGGGCTTCGTGCTCATCATCCTGCTCGTGCACGCCCTGAAGTACCCGGCCTTCCGGTTTGCGCCGCACTTCGTGGCGGCCACCGGCGAGTCCCTGTTGCACGGCTATCGCCGCCGCGGGCGGGCGGTGCTGGTGCTCTACTTCCTCACCTTCCTGCCCACCTTGTGCACGGTGATGGCGGCCCTGTGCATCACCCTGGCGGGCCTGGCGGGGGCCACCTTTGGGATCACCATGGCGCCTCCGGTGCTGGCGAGCCTGCTGGTGGGGGTGGCGGTGCTGCTCACCCTGGGTGGGGGCTTCGCGTTGCTCGATCGCCTGACCAAGGTGTTCGTGGCCTTTCTGACCCTGGCCACGCTCGCGGCCACGTTGTTGGTGCTGCCGCGAATCGACTGGCAGCTGGCGCTGTTGGTGCCGCCCGCGCTCGACGGGCCCACGCTCGCCTTCCTGATCGCCTTGGCGGGCTTCATGCCGGCGGGGCTGGACCTGTCGGTGATGCACAGCTTGTGGAGCGTGGCCCGGGCGCGCCAGACGGGGCTTCGCGCGCCGCTGGCCGAGGCCATGGTCGATTTCAACATCGGGTACCTGGCCTCGATCGTGCTGGCCCTGTGCTTCGTGCTCATGGGCACGGGGGTGATGCACGAGCAAGGCGTGGCACCTGAGGCCGGCGCCGCGGCCTTCGCGGCCCAGGTGGTGAGCCTCTACGAGCAGACCCTCGGCGCCTGGAGTGGTGCCCTGGTGGGCGCCAGCGCCTTCGCCGTGTTGCTCACCACCCTGCTGGCGATCACCGATGGGTTCCCGCGAGTGGTCGCCGCCGTGGTGGCGCAGGTGCGCTCGTCGAAGGCTGAACCGACGGCGGTCGGGCGTCGCGACCCCGTGTACGTCGGCGCCATGCTGAGCATGGCCGCCGTGGCCGTGCTGATGCTGCACTTCGCCCTCAGCAGCTTCCGCGCCTTCATCGACCTCGTCACCACCGTCGGCTTCATCACCAGCCCGATCATTGCGTTACTCAACCATCTGGCGGTGACGGGCCCTGACGTGCCGCAAGCGCTGCGCCCGGGACCCTGGTTGCGGCGCTGGAGCCTCTTCGGCGTGGTGGTGTTGTTCGCCGTGGCGATCGCCTACGGGGTGATGTCCTCGCTCGGCGGATCCTGATCGTAGTAGGCGAGGAGTAGATCGCGCAGGCGTTCGTAGGCCGCTGCCGCTTCCTCCATCGCCTCCTCCAGGGTGAGGGTCTGGTTCGGCTGCAGGCCGGCCGCGTAGTTGGTGATGAGGCTGATCCCCGCGATGCGTACGCCAAGGTGCCGCGCCGTAATCGCTTCCGGCACGGTCGACATGCCCACTGCGTCGGCGCCGAGGCGCCCGAGCATGCGGATCTCCGCCGGCGTCTCGAAGCTCGGCCCGGTCACCTGCACGTACACGCCGCGCTGCAGGGGCACGCCGCTGCGCTCGCCGGCGCGTTGCAGGTGCTCGCCGAGGGCCGGGTCCCAGGCCCGGCTCATGTCGGGGAAGCGCGGGCCGAGGGTGTCATCGTTCGGGCCGATGAGCGGATTGCAGCCGGTGAGGTTGATGTGATCATCGATGCGCATGAGATCGCCCGGCTTGAAGTCCGGGTGGATGCCGCCGGCGGCGTTGGTCATGAGCATGCGCTCAACGCCGAGGGCGTGCAGGGTGCGCACCGGGAGTGCGATCTGCGCCGCGCTGTAGCCCTCGTAGTAGTGCATGCGGCCCTGCATGCACAGGATCGGTCGCCCGTTGGGCAGATCGCCTACGAGCAGACGGCCGCGATGGCCGCTCACGGTCGAGCGAGGGAACTGCGGAATATCCTCGTAGGCGATTTCTGCGCGCAGGGTGAGCGTCTCACCGAAGCGACCGAGGCCACTGCCGAGAACGACGGCGTCTTCGCCGAGGGCGTCTGTCCCCGCTAAGCGCCTGATGGCGTCGGCGGCCTTGAGCTGATCGGTCGTCATCGCATGAGGATCCTGAGTGGGCGGCGGCGTGCAGTGTAGGCGAGTCGGGCGCGTTGCGGGCAGGCCTTACTAGCGCTCCTCGCTGCGAAGGAGTTTGTCCACCTTCGGCGGTTGGTACTGCTTCAGGCGTTCTAGCAGCGTCGACGCGTCATCCTCGATGATCAACATCTCGCGGTGCGCGGCGCGCAGGAATCCTTCGTGCACCATGTGGTCGACGAAGCGGTGAAGGGCGTCCCAGTAGCCGTCGATGTCCAGTAGGCTGACCGGCTTGCCGTGATAGCCGAGCTGCGCCCAGGTCCACACCTCGAACACCTCCTCCATGGTGCCGATGCCGCCGGGTAGGGCGATGAAGGCGTCCGAGAGCTCGGCCATCAGCGCCTTGCGCTCGTGCATCGTACCCACGACCCGAAGGTCGGTCCGGTGGTGGGCGATCTCCACCGTCATCATGGCCTCGGGGATGACTCCGATCACCTCGCCGCCCTCGGCCAGGGCACCGTCGGCCACCGCGCCCATCACCCCGATGGTGGCGCCACCGTAGACCACACCGATCCCCGCCTTCGCCAGCATGCTGCCCAGGGCACGGCCCGCTTCCCGGTAGCGCTCGTGGCGCCCGTCGCTCGAGCCGCAGAACACGCAGATTCGCATACGATTTCCTTCCCTCAGATCCTGTCGAATGTTCGAAAGTCATGCAGTTTCAGTCTATTATCCACGCCGGCGGGTGCATCCGGGCAGGCGTCGTTCCGCGTATTGGGGAATTGACGGTCGTGGGTGTCAATGCGGCTTATCGAAACCGATGGCGAGCCATACCCGAAATCTTGTGCTGACAGCCGCTCGGCTTTCCCTTGCCGCCAAACGGGCGGGAGCGGGGAACGCAAGCCGAGAACGAGCGCAACGTGTGCAGCGGCCGAATGTGGCGAAGTGTCGCAGCGCGTGGCGCCGGCCCTCACGCCCAGCATAATGGTGAATTGCCCTGCCGCCGGGCAGCTGCGTAGCAGCGCACCGGACTTAAGGTTCGAGTTAAGGAACTGTGATGCGAATCCTGCCTCTACTTGCTACGACCATCGCCTGCGCGACCCTGAGCGCGCAAGCCTTCGCCAGCGTCGACGAGCGGCGTTGGGAGTTCAAGGTGTTCCTCGACGATCGCGAGATCGGCTACCACAACTTCGTCTTGCGCGAGTCCGACGACGGCCAGGCGGTGGATAGCGAGGCCCGCTTCGACGTGAAGTTCCTCTTCATCAACGCCTTCAAGTACCGCCACCACAGCGAGGAGCACTGGGTGGACGGTTGCCTCAAGGACATCGCCTCCAGCACCCGCGCCAACAGCGAGCGCAACCGGGTCGAGGGCCAGGCGAGCGGTGACAGCTTCACCCTGCGCTCTGTGACGGCTAAGAAGAAAGCTGACCTGGAGTTCGGCGCCGACGACGAGCGTACGGTCGATACAGGCTGCCTCAGCACCTTCGCCTACTGGGATCAGGCCTTCGTCGATCGAGATCGCCTGCTCAACCCCCAGACCGGTGAAGTGGTGCCCGTGCAAATTTCCCGCATGGGGCAGGAAGAGCTGGAAGTCAGCGGCGTGCGCACGCCGGTCATCCGCTATCGCATCGAGACGCCGGACGGCGAAGTGCAGGTCTGCTACACCAAGGTGGACAACCGCTGGGAGTGGGTGCGCCTGGAATCACCTATCGAAAACCGCATGCTGCGCTACGAGCGCGAGGGCGGTGAGCTGCCGCGCATGCTATCGGCCGCCACGGTCGATCCCCTCGCCGATGAGGTCATGGGCGAAGGTACCCGCTGATGGGTGCACAGAAGACGTCGCTCGCCCTGCGCCTCGCAGGGCTCGCGCTCATCGCCCTGGGGCTTGCCGCGTGTTCCGATGAGGGGGAGCCTATGGAGACCGTCAGCTACGTAGATCTCGAGCGCTTCTCGGGCGATTGGTACGTGGTCGCCGGCATCGTCACCTCGATGGAGGAGAAGGCCTACAACCCGGTGGAGACCTACGAGGTCGCAGGTCCCGGTAGGATCAACACCACCTTCACCTTCAACAAGGGCGCCTTCGACGGTAAGCAGAAGACCTTCAAGCCGAAGGGTTTCATTCGCAATTCGGACACGAATGCCGAGTGGGGCATGCAGTTCTTCCCGCTCGTCAAGCTGGACTACCGCATCATCTACTTGAACGACGAGTACGAGACCACCGTCATCGGGCGCCAGAAGCGCGACCTGGTGTGGATCATGGCGCGTACGCCGTCGATCGACGAGGCGGAGTACGCGCAGATCGTCTCCATGCTGGATGAGGTGGGCTACGACACGTCGAAGATCCGCCAGATGCCCCACGAGGCCACCAGCGGCCAGGGCTGACGTCGACCCCGGCCACGCACCGCGGCGTGATCAGGCGCCGCGCACCATCGCGTTGTAGTCGGCGAACGCGTCCCTCACCACCGATTCCTCCAATCCGTAGTCGCTCAGGCTGTAGCGGTGGCCGCCCTTCTTATGGCTCTCGCGCTGCTTGGCGAGGTAAGCCTCCATCGCCTCGCGGGCCGCCGGCGTAAGCTCGCGGTCCATCGCGGCGTAGATGCGCTGCGCCGTGTCCATCGGGTCGGCGATCAGGTCCGGGTAGTCGATGTCGATGAAGCGCTCGGCGGGCAACTGGCGTCGTGCGACCACGTTGCGATTCACCGCGTCCCCGAGGTAGCGCAGGGCCTGGCGTCCCACCTGCTCCTTGTCCACCTTCAGCATCGTGGGTTTGTAGGCCTCGGCCGACAGGCTGCAGTACGACGCCACGCAGCTCACCGGGTCGCGACCCTGTTGGACCACCAGCGCATCGGGGAACACCTCGAAGATGGCTTCCATGGCCCACAGGTGGAAGGGTGTCTTCACCACCCAGAAGTCCCCTGGGTACCACCATTGCAACAGGCGTAGCTGATCGGCGTAGAGGCGGTAGGCATCTACCCATTCCGCGTGGCTGCGACCGTCCAGCCAGTCCAGGTAACCGGTGACAGGTCCGTAGAACATGAAGCTGTGGGAGAGCAGCGACGTCTCCAGCAGTCCGTAGCACTCCTCCGGCACGTCGACGGCGGAGGAGTGAATGCTCGAGAGGCCCGGGGTGAAGCGCTTGCGCGCGCCAATCGCCTTGCGCGACATCTCTACCCGATAGTCCTGCTCGAAGTACTGCGGATCCTCGCGCCACTCGGGCTGCGCCGGTGGCGGCTGCAGCGTCTCCCACAGGCGTGGCGCGCGCACCGCGGGATCCTCGGCGAGCAGGCGATGGAGGAACGTGGTGCCCGTGCGCGGCGGGCCGATGAGGAAGACGGGGCGCTTGAGCTCGATCTCTCCGATCTCGGGGTGGCGCGCGCGGTATTGGCGCAGGCGCACGCGCTTGATCAGGTTGGCGAGGAGCAGTTTCTGGGCGCGGCTGCGGCCGATGAAGTGCAGCTGCGTGGTCTCGGCGAGGCTCGTGCACAGAGCGTGCAGGGCGTCGTTCTCGAGGAAGCTGACGTCCTCCTCCCCCGTGTCTCGCGCCGCCCAGCGCAGGAGTTGGGGAACGTCGAAGGGTGGGGGCGCATCCTTGGCCTTGTCGCCGCGCGGGTCGTTCGCCATGTCGCACTCCTGTGGGTGGCGGCGCAGTGTGGGGGATTCATTCGGCCGGCGCCACCGTCGCTGGGCGCGGCGTCCGGCAACCCAAAGTAGGGGTTGGTCGACCCGTGAGATGTGCGTTTCGTCACATCCCCGAGTGCTGGCCGACGAACCTGGGACTCCAGCTGCCGTCACGAAAAAGGGCGGTGCCGATCGCTCGGCACCGCCCTCCAGGCGACGAAAGCGGGGCGCCTTACAGCACTTCGATGATGCCCGCGGCCCCCATGCCCGTGCCGATGCACATGGTGACCAGGCCGTAGGCCGACTGGCCGGCGGCCTTGCTGGCCCGCAGGTTGTGCACGAGCTTGGTGGTCAGGATGGCGCCGGTGGCCCCCAGGGGATGGCCCAGGGCGATGGCGCCGCCGAGGGGGTTGGTCTTCTCCTCATCGAGGCCCACCTCGCCGATCACGGCCAGGGCCTGGGCGGCGAAGGCCTCGTTCAGCTCCACCCACGAAAGGTCATCGAGCTTGATGCCTGTGCGGTCGAGCACCTTGGGGATCGCGGCGATCGGACCGATCCCCATCACCTCCGGCGGCACGCCGGCCACGGAGAAGCCATGGAACACGCCCAAGGGCTCCACGTTGTGCGCCTTCAGGCCGCGCTCGCTCATCAGCACCAGGGCCGCGGCACCGTCGCTCATCTGGGAGCTGTTGCCGGCGGTCACCGAGCCCTTGGCGGCGAACACCGGGCGCAGCTTGCCGAGGGCCTCGAGGCTCGTGTCCGGGCGCGGACCTTCGTCCACTTCCACCGTGTGGCGCACTTCGCTCACGGTGCCATCGCTGCCCGGCACGTGGCGAACGGTTTCGTAAGGTAGGACGCCGAGCTGCTGAGCGCCGCTCTTGATGCCAGCGATGGCGCGCTGGTGGCTGCGCAGGGCGAAGGCATCCTGGGCCTCGCGGCTCACGTTCCACTTCTGCGCCACCTTCTCGGCGGTGATGCCCATGCCGTAGGCGATGGCCACGTTCTCATCCTTCGCCAGCACGGCGGGGTTGAAGGAGATCTTGTTGCCCATCATAGGCACCATCGACATGGACTCGGTGCCACCGGCGATCATCACGTCGGCCGCGCCGGCCTGGATGCGCTCGGCCGCCATGGCCACGGTCTGCAGGCCGGAGGAGCAGAAGCGGTTGACGGTGACGGCGGGCACGGACTCGGGCAGCCCCGCGAGCAGGGTGCCGATGCGAGCCACGTTCATGCCCTGTTCGCCCTCGGGCATGGCGCAGCCGATGACGACGTCTTCGACGGCGCCAGGGTCCATCGAGGGCACCTGACCGACCACGCCGCGCAGGACGTGGGCGAGCAGATCATCGGGTCGGGTGGTGGCGAAGCCGCCCTTGAAGGCGCGACCCACGGGGGTCCGAGCCGCGGCAACGATATAGGCTTTCTCGGTCATCGATTCTCTCCTGATCAGTTGCGCAGGGGCTTGCCCGTCTCGAGCGTGTGCATGATGCGGGCTTGAGTCTTCTTGTTCAGCGTCAGAGCGACGAAGTGCTCGCGCTCCACGCGCAGCAGCCACTCCTCGTCCACCACGGTGCCGGGGTCGAGGTCGCCGCCGCACAGGGCGTCGGCGATACGCGAGCCGATCTCGTAGTCGTGTTCGCTGATGAAGTGCCCCTCGAGCATGTTGACCATGTTGGCCTTTAGGCTGGCGCTGGCGAAGCGCCCCTGCACCGGCCAGGTCTGCCACGGATGGGGCGGGCGGTAGCCGGCCGCGTGCATCGCCTTGGCCTGAGCGAGGGCCGCGTGCAGGATCTCGTCCGGGTGCATGACGATCTGATCGCCTTCGCGCAGGAAGCCCCACTCGCGGGCTTCGTGGGCGCTCGCGGCCACCTTGGCCATGGCGACGTTCTCGAAGTACTTGGCCAGCTGGGCGAAGCGGTCGCCGGCCTGGGTGGCATCGGCGGCGCGGATCGCGAGCTCCTTACAGCCACCGCCGCCGGGGAGCAGGCCGACCCCCGCTTCCACCAGCCCGATATAGGTCTCGTGGGCAGCCACGATGCGGTCACTCTGCAGGGCCAGCTCGCAGCCGCCGCCGAGGGCCATGCCGCGGATCGCGGCCACCACCGGCGCGCCACAGTACTTCAGGCGCATCATCGTGTTCTGGAAGGTGGCGACGAGGTCGCGCAGGCCGTCGACGTTGCCGCTGGCGACCAGGCCCGTGGCGCCTGAGAGGTCCGCGCCGAAGGAGAAAGGCTCCTGGGTCTGCCACACCACCAGGCCGTGCCAGTCCGGGCCTTCGGCCAGGTCAGCGGCACGGCGTAGGCCGGCGAGCACGCCTGGGCTGAAGGTGTTGCGCTTGGTCTTGAAGCTGGCGATCAGCACCTTGTGATCCAGGGTCCACAGACGGATGTCGTCCGTCTCCTCGATCACCGTGTCCTGCGGCGCCGGCTCGCCGAGGAGCAGCTGTGGGCGCGCCTGGCGGCGGGTGATCTTATCGTTGCGTGGCACATCGGTCCCGCGCGACGCGGAGAAGGATCCCGAGGCGCTGTGCACGCTCTGACGATCACCCGCTTCCACCCACTCGGGCAGGGGCGCGCTCGAGAGCGTGCGACCGGCGTCGATGTCCTCACGGATCCATTGGGCGACCTGGCGCCAACCGCAGGCCTGCCACAGCTCGAAGGGACCCAGCTTCCAGCCGTAGCCCCAGCGGATCGCGAAGTCCACCTCGCGAGCGCTGTCGGCGATGTCCGCCAGGTGGTAGGCGCAGTAGTGGAAGAGGTCCCGGTGCAGGGCCCACAGGAACTGGGCCTGAGGATGATCGCTGGCGCGCAGGGCGGCGAGGCGCTTGGCGGGATCGCGTTCCTTGAGGAGTGCGGCCACTTCGGGGGCTGCGCTTTGCTCGGAGGGGCGGTAAGCGCCGGCCTTCGGATCGAGTACTTCGATGCCGGCCTTGGTCTTGCGGTAGATGCCGGCGCGGGTCTTCTGACCGAGGGCGCCCTGATCGAGCAGGCCCTGGTACCAGTCCGGCAGCTTGAAGTGGGCCGCCCAGGGATCGTCGGGCAGCTGGTGGGTCATGGTGGCGACCACGTGCGCCATCGTGTCGAGGCCCACCACGTCGGAGGTGCGGTAGGTGGCGCTCTTCGGACGGCCGAGGGCGGGACCGGTGAGGGCGTCCACCGTGTCGAACCCTAAGTCGTAGGCGGCCGTATGGGCCAGCGTGCTCAGGATCGAGAAGACGCCGATGCGGTTACCGATGAAGTTCGGCGTGTCCTTCGCCCGAACCACCCCCTTGCCGACCTGGTGGGTGAGAAACGACTCGAGGTTCGTTAGCACCCGCTCGTCCGTGCCCGCATGGGGGATCAGCTCTACCAGGTGCATGTAGCGCGGTGGGTTGAAGAAGTGCACACCGGCGAAGCGAGCCCGCAGCGCTTCGGGCACGGCATTCGCCAGCTCCGTGATGCTCAGGCCCGAGGTGTTGCTGGCGAAGATCGCCCTGTCGTTCAGGTGCGGCGCCACCTGCTCGTAGAGCGAGCGCTTGATGTCCATCCGTTCGGCGACCGCCTCGATCACCAGATCGCAGTCGGTCAGCAGCTCGAGGCTGCTCTGGTAGTTGGCCGGGCGCAGGAGCTTGGCTTGCGCCTTGGTCGCGAGCGGCGCCGGCTTGAGCTTGGCGAGCATCTTGATCGCCTTGGCGGCGTTGGCGTTCGGGTCAGCGCCCTCGGCCGGCAACTCGTAGAGCAGCGTGGGGATACCGGCGTTGGTGAGGTGGGCAGCGATCTGGGCGCCCATGACGCCGGCGCCGAGCACGGCGACCTGGCGGACGTAGGGGGCATCAGCCGATGCCGGGGCGGTAGACGAGGTGGTCACTCGCGTTCTCCTTTTCGGGAGGTGGTTTTCGCTCGACAGGCGTGGGGCGCGGAGGGATTCCGACACCGGACGTGGGCCGATTGTAGAACGAAAACCGAGCGAACGCTCGCGATTTTTTCAAACGGGGCGGCGGGCACCCCGTTCGGGTGTGATCAGGACCTGGAGTTGCTCTGGAGGTTCGCCAGTACCGTCTGCACGAGCGCCTCGGGGACGTCCGCTACTTCCTCGTCCTCGGCCGTCGAGCAGGCTTTGCGGCCGAGGGTGATGGCGCGCTCGTAGTCGCGCACGTATTCGCGGCAGTCCTTACAAAGCCCCAAGTGCAGGTGCATGGCGAGCTTGGTGCGCAACGGCAGGTTGCCGTCGAGAAAGTCGACTAGGAATTCGTCCAATTCCTTGCAAGTTAGCATGTCAGGTACTCAGGTTTTTCTTAAAGCAGGTCACGGCGATCCAATAGTCTTTCCAACAGGGTTCGCAGGGCGCCCCGGGCCCGATGCAAGCGCACCTTGGCCGTGTTCGCCTGGATTCCCAGGATGTCGGCGGTCTCCTGCGTGGAGTGACCCTCGAAATCCCGCAATACCAGGATCGTGCGGTACTGCTCCGGGAGCTCGGCGATCGCGTCGCGGACGTACTGGCCGACGTCGCCCGTCTCCACTTCGTCCGCCGCTGAGCGCGGGTTGTCCGGCAGAATCCTGTGTTCAGTCTCGTCGTAAGACGGCAGCAGGTCGTCGATGCTGGTCTCGTTCCGGCGCCGCTGCTGGCGCAACTTGAGCAGCGACAGCTTGATCGTAATCCCCCGCACCCAATACCACAGGGTGGAGCGACCTTCGAATTTATCGATGCTCTTCATCACCTGGATGAAGGTCTCTTGGAAGACATCGGCGGCATCGTCACCGCTGCGCAGGTAGCGCCGCGCCGCTGCCATCACGCGCGAACCATAGGCGCGCACCAGCGTCTCGTAGGCGCGTGGGTCCTGCCGCAGCAGCCCCTCCAGCAGCGCCTTCTCATCTACCTCTGGATGACCCGCCGCGAGCGCAGGATTGCTCTTGGATACCATCTCTCTGCCCTGTTGCAACCGTGGGGCACGGCGGCTCGGCGGGCGGTTCCAACGCCCCGCACGAGTCGGCGCCAATGGGCGCCGATGACCGTACCGGGCGGTCAGTCTGCGCAGGGCAAACGAGGGTTGCAACGATGGTCTCCCGAATTCGACAGAGGTCGAAACTAGGCGCCAGACCGCTTCGTGAGCGTTCCTCACGGCAGGGCTAGCGTTCCGTACGCAGGAGAGTTGTAGGCGGAGGGCGAGGAGTTACACTTTTGTGAGAATTCCATCCTCGCCGAGACGCCGTGCTCTGCGCGAACGGCAGGCAGCGGCGACGACCCCCGCCACGGGCCGCGTCGGGGGTCGCGAAAGGTACTTCGCCCTTACTTCTTCTCGTCGTCTTCGATGCCGATTTCCCAGCTCTCGACCTGCACCTCGACCACGTCGCCGGTGGTGGCGTCGATCTCGATCTTGAACTCCACGCCGAACTCGTCGACCACGTCGAACTCGTAGCTGGCGTCGCCGTTCATCTCGATCTCGTACTCGACCTCGTCGATGGTGCCGGGGTACAGGCGCAGGGCGGTGGCGCGAGCGGTGGCCTCGTCGACCTTCATCTTGGCGGCGAAGAGCGGATGCTTGACGCTGTCCACTTCCTGCTCCATCTCGATAATGCGGCCGTCGTCATCGCACTCGAATTCCCAGTCCGTACCGTTGCTGGCAGCGACTTCGATCTCGTACGCTGCGCCGCCTTCGTCGGTCACGTTGAGGTACTCCACTTTGGCGAACTGCCCCGGGCGCACGGCGGATGCGGCGTGCAAGCACTTTTCAAGGGTGCCGCCGTGGTCGGCGAGGGCCGGCAGCGCAGACAAAGCGAGGGCGGCGCCCAAGGCGCCCGTGATGATGACCTTCATGATGAGCTCCTGATCCGTTGAGCAAGTAGAATTTCGGGGCCCAAGGGTACGTCTTGCGCACCGCAATAGGTGCCGGCTGTCGCCGAATCACGGCGTATTCTTGGGGAATTTGCGCGCAATACCTACGCAGGGGGGCGATTCCCCAAACCTGTGTCACGAGTGCCGGTATTTCGCTTGTAGAGACGTATGTTATGTCCCGCTGTCAGGAGCGCTCTTGAACGCGATGTCCCCTCTCCCAGAACCTCAATGCGCTAACGCCGTGCTTATGGTGCGTCCGCGCGAGTTCGCCTCTAACCCTCAAACGAAGGCCTCCAACGCGATCCAGCGCTTCGACGAGGCGCCGCCGGCAGACCAGGCCCAGCGTGAGGCCCTGACCCAATTCGAGGCCTTGGTGGCGGCCCTGCGTGATGCGGGCGTGACGGTGGTTGTGGTCGACGACGATCCGTCCGTGTGGACGCCGGACGCCGTGTTCCCGAACAACTGGTTCAGCACCCATGCCGATGGTCGCTTCGTGCTCTACCCGATGCTCGCGCCGAATCGTCGCGCGGAGCGCCGGGCCGATGTGTACGAGCGGGCGTTGCCCGCGGCGGGCTTTGCGGTGGAGCAGGTGATCGATCTCAGCGCCCACGAGGCGCAAGACGTCTTCCTGGAGGGTACGGGCAGCCTGGTGCTCGATCGCGTCCATCGCGTGGCCTACGGATGTCGTTCGGCACGCACGCACGATCGTGCGGCCGAGGAGTTCTCCCGTGTGCTCGGCTACGAGGTGGTACTGTTCGATGCCCACGACCCCGAGGGCGCGGAGATCTATCACACGAACGTGATGATGGCGATGGGCGAGCAGTTCGTGGTGATCTGCAGCGATGCCATCGTCGAGGCGGATCGAAACGCCGTGCTGGCACGCCTGGAGGCTACCGGGCGCGACATCATCGAGATCTCCCAGCTGCAGCTGGCGTCCTTCGCCGGCAACGTTCTGGAGCTGTCTGTGGCGGGGCGCAAGAACGTGCTCGCCATGAGCCAATCGGCCCACGATGCGTTCAGCGCGTCGCAGATGGCTCGCTTGGCCCGGTTGGCGCAGCCGCTGGCCGTCGACATCAGCACCATAGAACTGTGCTCCGGCGGCAGCGTGCGCTGCATGTTGGCGGAGATTCACCTGCCGCAGCGTGGTGAGGCGTGATCGCGGACCACGTGCGCGCACGGGCTGCCGAGCACGGCATTCAACCGACCCTCGCCCCGCGCAACACCTGCTACGGCTGTGGGCCTTCGAATGCGAGCGGCCTGCAACTGGTCAGCTACCCGCTGGCGGCACCCTCGCGCGAGATCGTGGCGCAATGGCAACCGGCGCAGCAGCACCAGGCGTTTCCCGGCGTGCTCAACGGCGGTGTGATCGGCACCTTGCTCGACTGCCATTCGAACTGGGCAGCGATCTGGCACTTCCTCCACGAGGACGGTGGCGAGGTGCCGCGCTGTTGTGTCACGGGCGAGTTTTCCGTGCGCTTGCGCCGCCCGACCCCACTGGGCCCCCCGGTGCAGGTTCGCGCGTGGGTCGAGGAGCAACCCGCGGACGATCGCGTGCTGGTGAGCGCCGAGCTGCATTGTGAGGGGAATGTCTGCGCCACCTGCCGCGGCGTGTTTTTCTCCGTCGGCGAGGATCATCCTGCGCACCACGCGTGGTAGCGTGCGTCTTTTCACTTCGCTCTTAAGGTGTGCACATGCCTAAGTTGGCCGTTCCAGCGATCGTCATCGCCCTCGTCCTCATCCTCGTGCTGAGCTTCGGTTCGCGTCTGGTGAAAACCGTGGAGCCAGGTCATGTGGCCGTGGCGACCTTATTCGGCAAGGTGCAGGACACGCGCTACGGCGAAGGCCTGCACGTGCCCGTCAACCCGCTTTACGAGTGGCACGACTACGACGCCCGCGAGAAAACCCACAAGGAGCGGGCCAACGTGCCCTCGCAGGATCAGCTGCAGACCTCGCTGGAGGTTAGCGTGCAGTACCGGATCAACGCCGCGATGGCGCCCACGATCCTGCGCGACACGGGCACCGCCGCCGACGCCGTGGAGGTGCACCTCACGCCGAAGCTGCGCTCGCTCCTGCGCGAGCAAGGCAAGAGCATCGTGCGCGCCGAGGATTTCTTCCAGGAGCAAACTCAGGAGCGCCTCCAGGGCAACCTGCTCCTGGGCATGAAGGATTATCTGGAACCCAAGGGGATCGACGTCGAAGCTGTACTGATCCGCGACATCACCCTGCCGCCCTTCATCACCAAGGCGATCGAGGCCAAGAAGGAGCGCGAGCAGGAGGTGGAGAAGCAGAAGGCCGAACTCGAGCGCTTCCGTACCGAACAGGAACAAAAGGTAGCGGCGGCGCAGGCAGAGCGCCAGGCGGCGGAGGAGGAGGCCAACCGCAAGCGGATCCTGGCCGATGCGCAGGCCTACGAGATCGAGCAGATCAACCGGGCGATCGCCCAGAATCCTGCCTACGTGCAGCTGCAGGCGATGGAGGCGCTGAAAGAGATCGCCAAGGATCCGGCCACCAAGCTCTACTTCCTCGACGGCAGCAGCTCGATGCCCCTGCCGCTGATGCACCTTGGCGATCCGGTGGCCGCGGGCGCCAATCCGCGCTGACCTGAAGGACATCCCATGACCGACACGCCTTCCCACCCCACCTACACCCTGCGGGCGACGGATCCCCACGCGCATCTGTTCGAGGTGACCTTGGCGTTACCCGCGCCGGCCGCCGACGGGCAACGCCTGCAGCTTCCCGCGTGGATTCCGGGCAGCTATATGGTGCGCGACTTCGCCCGCCACGTGGTGCGGCTGGAGTGTGAGGTGCTGTCGTCGGGCAAACGGCGCGAGCTGGCCGTGCACAAGGTGGACAAGTCCACCTGGCAATGCGCGCCGATCCCCACGACCGATGAAGAGGTGACACTAGTCGCTCGCTACTGGGTCTACGCCTACGACCTCAGCGTGCGTGGGGCGTGGTTGGACCAAACGCGCGCTTACGTGAACGGTGTGTGCGTGTTCCTGGCGGCAGAGGGGCGTGAGCACGAATCCCTCCGAGTTCGCCTCGAACGCCCGCAGGGTGTCCATGATCGGGGGCATCGCGTCGCCACCTCCCTGCGCTCGGTGGACGTCGACAGCGGCGGCTACGGTGAGTACGAGGCGCAGGACTACGCGGATCTGATCGATCATCCGGTGGAGATGAGCGACATCGAACGCGAGGTCTTCGAGGTGCAGGGCGTGCCGCACGGCCTGGTCCTGAGTGGACGCCAACGGTGCGACATCGATCGCCTGGTGCAGGACCTCTCCGCCATCTGTCACCAGCACCATGCGATGCTAGGGTGGCCTGAAGAGCTCGATCGCTACGAGTTCCTCCTCCACGCGGCGGACGTGATGGGAGGCGGCTTGGAGCATCGCTTTTCCAACAGCTGCATCGTGGCCCGCGACATGCTGCCCCGCCGGGGGATGTCGAGCGACGACACGCGCTACGTGCGCCTATTGGCGCTGCTCAGTCACGAGTACTTCCACCTGTGGAACGTCAAGCGCACGCAGCCGGCGGCGTTCCAACCCTTCGATCTGCGCGCTGAGCAGTACACGCGCACCCTGTGGGTGTTCGAAGGCATCACCTCCTACTACGACAAGCTCGCCTTGCTACGCGCGGGGGTGATCTCCACCGCGCGCTACCTCAAGCTCCTTGGAGAGGTGATCACCGGGGTGATGCGCACCCCGGGGCGGGAGCAGATGTCCGTGGCGGACTCGAGCTTCGACGCGTGGATCAAGCTCTACAAGCGTGATGAGAACGCCCACAACTCGCTGATCTCCTACTACTCGAAGGGAAGCCTCATCGCCCTCGCCCTGGACCTGCATCTGCGCATCGAGAGCGCAGGCGAGTGTTCCCTCGACCGGGTGATGCAGGCCCTGTGGGAGCGCCATGGCGCCACCGGCGAGGGCATCGCCGAGGACGGTTTCGAGGCCCTTGCCGAAGAGGTGAGCGGCGTGTCGCTGGCGGGGTTCTTCGCGGCCACGGTGCACGGCACGGAAGACCCGCCCCTGGAGGCGTTGCTGGCGAAGGTCGGCGTTCGCCTCGCGTGGCGGATCGCCGAGCAGGATGGCGCGCCGCGGGCCTGGCACGCGGGGCAACTCGGGGCCGGGTGTCGGATCGCGGGGGGTGGGGTGGTGCTGGACTACGTGACCCGAGGTGGCGCTGCCCACGCCGCGGGATTGTCGGCGGGCGATCGCTTGCTGGCGCTCGACGGCACCCGGCTGGACGCGCACAACGTGCGTACCCGGCTGCGCGACAGTGCCCCCGGGGCCACGGCCAGCCTGCATGCCTTCAGGCGCGATGAGCTCATGCAGTTCCACGTGACCTTCGCCGAACCGCCGGTGGACACGGCACATCTGAGCCTGATCGAGGATGCCTCCCCGGCGGCCGACGCGCTGCGCGAGCAATGGTGGCGGGGGATCGGCCCACTAGGTGGCTAGCGCGCCGGCGTCGTCGATGGAGGGCGGTCGAGGCGCGACGGCACGCTTGCTCCTGGGCGCGGTGCTGATCAGCTTCTCCGCCGTGTTCGTCAAGCTCACTAGCGTGGCGCCCACGGTCTCCGCCGTGTACCGCTGCGCCTTCGGCGGCGCGGTGCTCTTCGCCTGGCTGGCGATCTCCCGCCAGCAGGTGTGGATTCGGCCCCGGCCGTGGATCACCCTGCTCGTGGCGGCCGCGTTCTTCGCCGCCGACCTGGCCGCCTGGCACCGCAGTATCGTCTTCGTCGGACCGGGGCTGGCTACGCTGCTGGCCAATTTCCAAGTGTTCGTGCTGGCCGTGGTGGGGGTGGTGGTGTTCGCGGAACCCGCGCGCCTGAGCCTCTGGTTGGCTATCCCCCTGGCCATGGCCGGATTGGCCCTGCTGATCGGTATCCAGTGGAGCGAACTGCCGGCCTTGCAACGCGAGGGCGTGCTGTGGGGGCTCGCGACGGCGTTCTTCTACAGTGGCTATATCCTGTCCCTGCGCCGGGCGCGGCAGCTTTCCCCGGGGATCAGCGCCGCCAACGATCTGGCCATCGTGTCCGCCGCCTCCGCGATCCTCCTGGCGCTGCTGGCGCTGGCGTCCGGGGAGAGCTTGCGTATTCCGGATCTACCCAACCTCGGCACCCTGATCGCGTACGGTGTCGTCGGGCAGGTGCTGGGCTGGCTGCTCATCTCGAGCGGTCTGGAGCGAGTGCCGGCGGGGCTGATCGGGCTGATTCTCTTGCTCCAGCCCACCCTGGCCTTCCTCTGGGACATCGCCTTGTTCGGTCTGCCCATGAGCGCCTCTCAGGGGTTGGGCGCAGGGCTTGCGATCGCGGCGATCTACGCGGCCACCCGCCGCTGACGGCCCTGAGCCGGCGCGAGTGCCAGGCCGACCCTTGTCACATCCCCGGCGGCCGGAAAGAATGGCGCCGTGAGCGGTGCTCGTCGGTGCCGCACAAGTAGGACGGGACGTCGATGGTGGACTTGGGGCTGCGCCTGCTGCTCGCGTACATGCTGGGGTCGTTGATGGGGGCACTCATCGTCGGTCGACTCAGCGGCGCCGGTGATATCCGCGAGGAGGGCAGCGGCAACGCGGGAGGCACCAATGCCCTGCGCACGCGCGGCTTGGCGTTCGCTCTCGGGGTGATCGCGATCGATATCGGTAAGGGCAGTCTGGCGGCGACGTGGGTGGCGAACGTGCCGCTCGGCACCAGCGCAAGCCTTGGGACGCCCATCGTCGCCATGCTCTGCGGGGCCGCCGCCGTCGTCGGTCACGTGTTCCCCGTGTGGTTCAACTTTCGCGGTGGCAAAGGGGCCGCCACTCTGGTCGGCGCCTACCTGGGGCTGGCCGCGGTGGTCGTGATTCCCGTCCTCTTGGTGTGGTTACTCTGTCTCGTGTTGAGCGGCTTTGTGGGACTCTCCACGATGGTGGCGGCGGCCTCGGCCGCGCTCGCCGTCTGGGTGCTGCAGCCAGGGCCCGCGCCCGATGCGCTCGTCGTGTTCGCCCTCGCCATGGCCCTGCTCTTGGTCTACACCCACCGCAGCAATCTCGCGCGCATGCTGCGCGGTGTGGAAGACCGCAAGCACGCGATCATGCTGTTCGCACGCAACAGCGAACGCAACGGATGACTGCGTCGCGCTCCGGCCATCGCCTCGAGCCCTTGCAGGGTGAGAGCATCTCGCGAGGCTGTCGGGCTGAACTGGGCGCTCTGGCGCCGGATCTTCGCGTGTTGGATGAGGTGGACTCGACCAGCAGTGAGGCGGCGCGCTGGCGCGGTGCGTTGGCGGCGGACGACGGCCGGGCGGTCGCGGTGGTGGCAGATCAGCAGAACACCGGGCGCGGCCGGCGCGGTCGATCGTGGCGAACCGCACCGGGGAGCGCCATTCACCTCTCCCTGGCCAGGCCGGTGCGGACGACGCACGGCCTTGCCCCGTTGGGCCTTGCTTGCGCGATCGCCGTGTACGAGGTGTTGGCCGCTCAAGGAGCGGAGCACCTGGCGATCAAGTGGCCTAATGATATCGTTTGCACGAGCGCGGGCGATCGCCCCTACGGGAAAATTGGCGGGCTGTTGCTCGAAGCCAGCCAGCGAGCGGGGGCGCAGGGCGATGGCGTGCACGAGGTGGTCGTGGGTCTCGGCCTCAATCTCCACCTGCCGAGCGCCTTGCGTGCCGCGCTCGAGACGGAAACGGAGTACGCGGTGGCGGACCTCTGCGCCCTGGGGCTCGATCCGCGTGCTCGCAACGCACTTATCGTCAGGCTCATCGTGGCCCTTAGTGCCGCCCTCGTGCAGTTCGAAGCGCTGGGGTTTGCCGCCTTTCGCGATCGCTGGCCGCCGGTGGACATGCTCCGGGGGCGCGAAGTGGTGGTGTCGGGAACCGACGGACGCCTGCAGCGCGGCGTGGCCGGCGGCATCGATATCGACGGGGCCCTCTGCGTTCACCTCGACGACATGCCGGCACCCCTGCGTGTGCACGCGGGCGAAGTCTCGGTGCGACCCCTGCCATGACTCATCCCGCGCTGTTCATCGATATGGGCAACTCACGGGTGAAGTGGGCGCAGGCGTCGGCGAAGGAACACGCCCTGGAGGCGCACGGCTCTCGCCCCTACGAGGTGCTCGGCGAGCATGCGCCCGTGGCCGCGCTGATGGACGCCTTGCCGCCCGCGATAGCTGCAGCGGTGGTGGTCAGCGTTGGCCATCCGGACATGGCCCAGGAATTAGGTGCGCGCCTGCAGCGCCTCGCCTCGGGCCAGGTGATAGTGGGGAAGGTGCAGCGGGAGTTCCGCGGATTGACCATCGGCTACGAGCAGCCCGCCAACCTGGGGGTGGATCGTTGGGTGGCGATGTTGGGGGCTGCGCGGTTGGTGGGATATCCCTGCACGGTGGTCGATTTCGGCACCGCGGTCACCGTGGACGTGGTGGATGGCGATGGACAGCACCTGGGCGGCGCCATCGCCCCTGGGCGTACCTTGCAACGACGCTCGTTGCGCCAGTCGACAGCTCGGATCCGTGCCGGCGGGCGTGAACCCGTGCCCCCCTCCTTGTTCGCCAGTGACACGGGAGAGGCCGTCGCCGCGGGGGTCGATCACGGTCTCGCGGCGCTGGTACGGCTCGCCCATGCGAGCGCCGCGCGCAGGCTCGACCCCGGGGCCGACCCGCAGGCAGAACCCGGATGGCCGCCGCTGCTCATCACCGGTGGCGATGCGCCCGATTTGCTGCCCCTGTTGCCCGCACACGCCCAACACGTGGATGATCTAGTTCTCGAAGGGGCCCGCTCACTGCTGGAGGGGGTCGAGGAGATTCGATGAGAGCCATCGCCTTGTTGCTGGTACTGGTGAACCTGGGGTTGCTCGGGTGGAGTCGTTGGGTGGCCCCGGCGCCGGCCCCTTCGGCGCGCCCGCTGCCGGCTTCTGTGGAGCGTTTGGCGTTGGTGGCTCCCGTCAGCCAGGTCGTGCAGGACGAGGTGAGCGGTGAGGTACTGGCCGATGCCAGTGCGGAGTCTGAGCCACAGGAAGCTGGCGAACCCGCGCCCCCCGCGGCGGTGGCGGCGACCAGCCCGGCGGTGGAACTCGCCGGCAGCCAGCTGGTGGTGATCGCTCCGGGCGCGCAGGCGCAGTGTGCGTCCGTCGGCCCCTTTCTCGATCTCGCCGGTGCGGCGGAGTTTGCGGCGGCAGTGCGGGCCCGGGGCTTGGAGCCTGGCCAGCGTCGCCTCGCCTCGGATGTTTGGGTGGGCTACTCGGTGATGCTGCCGCCGCTGCCCTCGCGGGAGGATGCGCGGGCGACGGCTGCCGCCCTGCGCGAGGCGGGCGTGGAGGATCTGTACATCGAGCCCGGCGGTGACCTGCGCAACGCCATCTCTCTGGGCTTGTTCAGCCAGCGCGACGGGGCGGATCGTCACGCGAAGGCTATTCGCGAGCTTGGGTTCGAGCCCGAGATTCGCGATCGCACACGCACGGCAGATGTGTACTTCGTGGATTTCGAAGTGCCGCCTGGCAAGCGGGTCGATCTATCCCGGTTCGAGCGCCAGGGTCGTCGCCTCAGCAATGGCGTTTGCGCAGTCGCCGCGGCGTAGCACCGCATGCCCCTCGAGGACGATCCAAGCAACCAACGTCCCAAGCCGCCGGCGGAGCCCTACGTGTGCTGGCGCTGTGGCGAGCAGCTGCCCTTCGCGCTGCTTCCCCTCACGCACCTGGCGCGGTGCCCGCACTGTCGTGCTGATCTGCACGCATGTCGCTTGTGCCGTCACCACGATCGAACGCGCCTGAATGAGTGTCGACACGAGCGAGCGGATCCGCCGAACGATCGTACCCAGGCTAACTACTGCACTTACTTCCGTCCGCGATTGCATGCGTTCGAGGTCGACCACGACGCGGCAGCACGCCAATCGGAGCAGGCCTTGGCCGCACTGTTCGGAGCGCCGGAAGGTGAGCAGGAAGCGCAGGGCGCCTCACCCAATGAGGCGCACGCGGATGCGGTCGACGACGCGCGCCAGGCGCTGGAGGCGTTGTTTGCCGCCCCGAAGGCGACTGATCAGGATAAGGACTGATACGCTGAGCGGCATGAAACGTCGCTCATCCTCCACCCTGATCGCAAGCGCAGGCCTTTTGCTGCTGTTGCTCAGCGCCTTGGCGCCCTTTACCTTCGCCATGGAGCCCGGCGCGGGGCGATTCCTCGTGGCCAGCGAGGCTATCGACGACCCGAACTTTGCGAAGACGGTCGTGTTGGTGCTGCACCATGACGGTGACGGCAGCATCGGCCTCATCATCAATCAGCATTCGGACATCGCGCCGGCCCAGCTGTTTCCCGGGGTTCGTGGACTCGGTCGGTACCAGGGGATGCTGTTCCTGGGTGGTCCGGTGGAGCTGAGCCATGTGAGCGTGCTCGCGATCGAGGGCGCCGGCGGCACGGCGGTGCTGGACGGCGTCTACCTCAGTAACGATCCGACCACCTTGGAAGGGCTCTTACAGGTGCGAGGCGCCGTGGGTGAGCGCGCCCTGCGTATCTTCATCGGCTACGCGGGTTGGGCTCCCGGTCAGCTGGAAGCGGAAATCGCCGCGGGTGGATGGCAGGTGCATCCTGCCAGCGCGGCGCAGGTGTTCGAGCGGGATCCATCGCGTCTGTGGCAGAGCCTGATTGAAGGCGGATCGAAGGCAGCGCCCGACGAGCCTTTCGTCGTGCGCCGGTCCTCACCCACCAGCACAACGCCCGGCGCCAGCCGATAGCGGATGACGCGACGGGCGCGTTACACTTCGAGTTCTCAGAGGCCTCTTCGGGCCTTACTGCCGGAATGGCTCAATTGGTAGAGCAACCGCCTTGTAAGCGGTAGGTTGGGGGTTCAAGTCCCTCTTCCGGCACCACTTTCTGGCGGGAGCCGAATCGGCCCCGCCGTTCCCCCTCAGTAGTAGGTCAGCGCGCTAGTTGGCGTTCGCGAGTTGCTGCCACACACCCACGATGGTGCGCACGTCGTCGCTCACGGTGTACTGCTCGCCGTCCCATTCCACCCAGCCGTCCGCGCGCAGCGAGGACCACAGCACGTGGAGGGTGCGCAGGGGAATACCCAACAGGTCAGACAGATGCCCGCTGGTGCCTTCTTCACCCAGGGCTAGCGCGGTGATTACGGCGCGTTTTTGTGGTGATGGCCACTTGTACGCCTTCACGGCGTCGATGGTCTTAAGCAGTTTCGCTTTCTTCATGGAGACTCCCGGTCAAGAAATAACCACGTTGTTGTACAAATCAACGTAAACGAGCGACTTTGGCGCAGGTGTACATCCAGTGTTCGCTGCTGCTCAGACCGCTCGTCAGGCGCAGTGTAGCGGCACTGCACGAATAACGGTAGCTGTTCCTAACAAAAACAGGGCATTGGGGTCTATCCAAGCCCGTTGGGCCTGCTGAACGGTTTCGCTAGGGCAGGATTTGTGCGTTACAAGGTAACGGTGGGGTTCGGTTTGGATGCCTGGGCCGTGGCGTCCGCGATGACGGTTAGTAATTCCCTTTCGGTGAAGGGTTTTTGCAAGAAGTGATAGGTCGCGTACGACGCGTCGGTGAGCGCTGACATCAGTATCACTGGCATGTCCGCGTGGCGCTCGCGCACCCAATCGGCCAGTTCGATGCCGTTGCGGCCGTCCCCCAGGCGCACGTCCGACAAGACCGTGTCGATCTCCAGCGACGCGGCGCTGAACGCGTCGATTGCCTCGTTCATGCAGGCCACGGGGGTGACGCGGAAATCGTTCGCCTCTAGCACTGAGGTGATCATCTCGCGCACCAGGGCCTGATCCTCGACCAGCAGCACGGAATAACGACGACCCGTTACCATGGGACCCTCACTCCAGGAGACAAGGCGATGACCCACTGTGACACAAAGCATGGACCCGCGCGTGAGGCGATCGCCTGAGTCATCGTCAAGCGGCGAAGGGCCCGGAGCGTCGGCGAACGACCCCCAGGCGCAAGAGCGCCTCGTGCATGCCTGCGCGCACCAGGTGTTCATCGATTTTGTGCGCTACAACTCCGAGTTTCGCTCCATCACACAGCGCGCGAAGCAACGTTTCGAACAACGCAAGTGGGCGGCAAGTCGCGCGGACGCGGTGGAGCGGATTCAGCTCTACGACAACTGTGTGAACGCCACCGTCGCGCGCGTGCGCGAATTGTTTGAGCAAACACCGACTTGCCCGATTCTCGAGGAGCGCGTTTGGCACGCCATGCGCCGGCGCTTCGCCGAGAACATCGCCACCTACCGAGACATCGAGTTCACGCGCACCTACTTCAATTCGGTGGCGCGCCGGGTGTTCGGGGTGGCCGACGCCGTGCAGCGCATCGTCTTCCAGTCGGAGGACAGCCAGCCCCTCGCCCAGTCTGCCCATCCGCTGGGCGTGCGACGCTACGCCTTGCAGGGCGGGTCCCTGACACAATTGTTTACCGTGTTGCTCGCCGACTACCCCTTCGCCGTGACCTATCGCGACATCGTGAGCAGCGGTGACCATGTGGCGAGCGAGGTGCGCGAGTTCCTCGAGAGCGCTGGGGCAGGCGAGCCGCAGCTGGTGGAGATGATCGGTCCCGTCTTTTTTCGCGATACGCGCGCCTACCTCGTGGGCCGCCTGACCTCCGCCAGCCGCCAACACCCGTTGCTGATCGCCTTGCGCAACGCGCAAACGGGTATCGAGGTGGATGCGGTGCTCCTCGACGACGATGAGGTTAGCTTCGTCTTCGGCTTCGCTCGCTCGTACTTCCACGTAGATCTAGAGAGCGTGACCAGCGCGGTGATCTTCCTGCATTCGATCATGCCGCATAAGTCCGTGGTGGACCTGTTCACGATGTTGGGGCGGGCCAAGCAGGGGAAGACCCAGCGCTACCACGAGATTCGCGAGCACCTCGCCCTGTCCAGCGAACGCTTCCGCGACGCGGCCCTCGACAAGGGCATGGTGATGATCGTATTCGCCCTGCCGTCCTACGGCGGTGTGTTCAAGGTGATCCGCGACAACTTCGCCTACCCGAAAACCACCACCCGGCAGGACGTGAAGGACAAGTACCGCCTGGTGGCGACCCACGATCGGGTCGGTCGCCTGGTCGAGGCGCAGGAGTTCGCCGGCATGAAGTTCGCAGCGGATCGCTTCGAACCCACCCTTCGCGATGAGTTGCTGAATGAAGCCACCGCCAGCACCCATCTCGAGGGCGAGAACACGCTGGTGCTGGATCACGTCTACGTCGAGCGGCGTCTGATCCCGCTCAACAAATATTTGCGCGAGGCCAGCGGTGAGGATCGCATGCAGGTGGTGATCGACTACGGACAAGCTATTCGAGACCTGGCCCACGCCAACATCTTCCCCGGCGATCTGCTATTGAAGAACTTCGGCGTGAGTCGCCAGCGCCGGGTCGTGTTCTTCGACTACGATGAGCTGTGCCTCGTTACGGACTGCAATTTCCGCGATCCGGTGCAGGCCGCCTACGAGGAAGACGAGATGCGGCCCTCCGATTGGTTCTACGTGGCGGAGAACGACGTCTTCCCACATCAGTTCGCCTCGTTCCTCGGCTTCGGCGGCGAACTGCGCGATCGCTTCCTGGAACTCCACGGCGAGTTGTTCACGGCGGCGTGGTGGCGCGATGTGAAGGCGCGTCACGAGCGCGGCGAGGTGCTCGAACTGGTGCCCTACCGACGGCGCGGCGAGCAAGACGCGTTGCGCGATGGCCCACGCGATGGCCTAGAAGAACACTAGGCGAATCACCAGCGCGATCAGCGCCAGGTTGAACACCAGATGCACCAGCCCCGCACCGCGGGTCATGGTGTGGTGCGCGCCGAGCCAGCCCCCGATCGCATTGCCGAGGGCCAGGGCGGCGCCCGTGAGCCACAGCACGCCGGACTGCCAGGCGTACACCGCGAGCACGGGCACCGTGTAGGTGAGGACGGCGAGCACCTTGTACTGATTCACGCGCACCAGATCGAAGCCGAGGACGCGGTGGAGTACGGGCATGAGCACGAAGCCCACGCCCACCTGAATCAGTCCGCCCCAAAAACCAACGCCGATCATGCACAGGTGTCCGAGGATCAGGCGCTGACGGCTAGGCCGTTGGCTTGGTGTGGCGGTAGGAGGCGCGTCGGGTCGCTGCTTCTCCCGGCCTTGGCTCCACATGGCCGCCATGGAGATGAGCATCACTACCGCCAGCACGAGTTCGAAGCGCTCACCCCGTAGCTGGACGCCGGTAAACGCACCGACCAGCGCCCCCGGGAGCGTCGCCAGCCCCAGGGACAGGCCGAGCAGGGGTTGTTCGTAGCCGCGCTTGCGAAAGGCGAGGACGGCGACGGCGTTCTGGGCCAGGATGGCCACCCGGTTGGTGCCGTTCGCCACGGGGCCGTCGAGGCCGAACAGGAGCATCACGGGCACGGTCAGCATGGAGCCGCCGGCGGCCATCACGTTCATCCAACCCGCCGCGACGCCGACGCCGCACAGGGCAATTGCCTGCCAGATCTCCAAGCTTTCCCCTGCGTCCTCAACCGCGTCGACCGCGTCCCGTCCACAGGGCGCGAGCACCGCGCGTAGAATACATGAGCGCGCGGCCACTAGGCCGCCGTGGTGTGTCGAGCGGAGCCGAAGCGACTTGCAGATCATCCGAAACGCAGCCCTGGTGGGCGGACCCGTGATAGCGACGCTGGTGGGCATGCTGGTCGCCGCGCAGGGCGTCGGCTCCGCCGGGGCACCGTGGGTGGCGGGCATCACCACCCTCGCTGCCGTGTGGTGGATCTTCGAGCCGATCCCGATCCCGGTCACCTCTCTGCTGCCTCTGGCCCTGCTGCCGCTGCTTGGGATCCTCTCGCCCGGCCAGGTGGGGGAGTCCGTGGGCAGTCCCCTCATCTTGCTGCTGATGGGCGGCTTCATGCTCTCCACCGCCATGGCGCGAAGCGGCGCCCACCGTCGCCTCGCGCTGAACGCCGTGCGTGCCTTCGGTCGCGGTGGTGGTCGGTCCCTGGTGTTCGGCTTTGTGACCGTGTCGGCCGCCTTGAGCATGTGGATTTCAAACACCGCCACGGTGCTCATGTTGCTGCCCATCGTCGTGGCCATCATCGAGAAGACTGACGATCGCGCGCTCCAGCGAGGACTGCTCCTCGGCATCGCGTACGCCGGCAGCGTGGGGGGTATAGGTACGCCCGTGGGCACGCCGCCGAACTTGATCTTCCTGCGCGTCTACCAGGAGACCACCGGCACGGAGGTGAGCTTTCTCTCCTGGATGGGGTTTGCTATCCCCGTGGTGCTGCTCCTCGTGCCTTTCATCGCCATTTGGCTAACGCGTGGGATCAGTACCAAGGAGCGTATCGACATTCCGAGCCCGGGCCCCTGGCGGGCGGAGGAGGTGCGCACGCTTGCCATCTTCGCGCTCACGGCGCTCGCGTGGATCACGCGAACGGAGCCCGGCGGGGGTTGGAGCCAATGGCTGGGGCTGCCGGGCGCCAACGATGCCAGCGTGGCCCTGCTGGCCGTGGTGCTCATGTGCCTGGTGCCGAACGGTCGCGGCGGGCGCCTCCTCGACTGGGAGACGGCCTCGGAAATTCCCTGGGGCATCTTGCTGCTGTTCGGCTCCGGCATCGCGATCGCCAAGGGCTTCGCAGCCACCGGCATCAGCGCCAGCCTGGGGGAGGCCCTCGCCGGGCTCAGCGCGCTGCCGCCGTGGCTGTTGATCGGCTTGATCTGCGTGATGGTGACCTACCTGACGGAGGTCACCAGCAACACCGCCACCACGGCGTTGCTGATGCCGATCCTCGCCGCTGCTGGGGTGGCGGCAGGACTGGACCCCCGCTTGCTGATGGCGCCTGCGGCCATGACCGCCAGCTGCGCCTTCATGCTGCCCGTGGCCACCGGGCCGAACGCCGTCGTGTTCTCGAGCGGTCGACTCAGCATTCGCGAGATGGCTCGGGAGGGCTTCGTGATCAACCTCGTGGCCGTGGGTGTGGTCACCGCAGTAGCGTCCCTGCTGCTGCTCTGAGGGCCGTCGAAAGGTCACAAGTTGCTCCCGTCATCGCCGGGCAAGCGCTGTAAGACGCTGTTTCGAATCGAATATCGCGGAGCGTTATAAGCGGATAAGTAAAGGATCGTTCGGTCCCGGGGTTGCCGTCCCTACACTCCCCGTCCTCAGTCCGAGGAAGGCACCGCCATGGCACAACCCAGCACCGCGCTCGATTTCAATCAAGGTCCCCTGGACCCCGCTCAGGCTGCCGCGGTCAGTCAAGCCGTCGACGGCTTGAACGTGACCCAACTCACCTGGGTGAGCGGCTACCTGGCAGGGCTTGCGGCAACAGCGGGTGCCACCGTGCCCCTCGACACCGCCACGGCACCCGTCACCCTGGCCGAGGCGTCACCCACGCTTACCGTCCTGTTTGGCTCCCAGACCGGCAACGGACAGGCGATTGCCGAAGATCTCGCGCGCGTGGCCGGCGAACAAGGCATGGCGGTGGAGCTCAAGGCGATGCAGGACTACCGCCCGGCGAGCCTGAAGAAGGAGTCCCACGTGCTCGTGGTGGTGAGCACCCACGGTGAGGGGGAACCGCCAGATGAGGCCGCGGCGCTGCACGAGTTCCTCGGCTCCAAGCGGGCGCCGCGCCTGGATCATCTGCACTACGCCGTCCTCGCCCTCGGCGACTCCAGCTACGAGCATTTCTGCCAGACCGGCAGAGACTTCGACGAGCGGCTCGCGGCCCTCGGCGCGACGCGCCTGGCCGATCGCGTCGATTGCGACGTTGACTACGAGGCCCCTGCCGACGCTTGGCGCGACGCCATGCTGGCCCAGGTGCAAGAGGTGTTCGCCAAGGACACGACCGAATCAGCGGCGCCGCGACCGGCGGTGCACCTGCACGCGGTAGCGAACGCGCCGCGCTATGACAAGCGCAGTCCCTTCCCCGCGCCGCTGCTGGCCAACCAGCCGATCACAGGGCGCGGCTCCGGCTGGCCCGTGCGGCACCTGGAGTTCTCCCTCGAGGACAGCGGCCTCGACTACGAACCCGGCGATGCGCTCGGCGTGATGCCGCGCAACCCCCAGCCCCTGGTCGCCCAGCTGCTGGATCGGCTGCAGGCGCGCGGTGACGAGGAGGTCACGCTGAACGATGGCGAGGCGTTGCCCCTGCACGAGGCGTTGGCATCGCGGTTGGAAGTGACGGTGCTCAGCCGCAGCTTCGTCGAGCGCTACGCCGAGGTGGCCGAGTCGAGTGTGCTTGCCGATCTGCTCGCCGGGGATCGCAGCGTCTACGGCGACTGGGCTGGCCAGCGTCAGGTCATCGACGTGCTCCGCGAGTTTCCTGTGGTGCTGGCGCCGGAGCAGTTCGCTGGCATGTTGCGCAAGCTCACGCCGCGCCTCTACTCGATCGCCTCCAGCCCGTTGGCGAGCCCAGAGGAGGTGCACCTCACGGTGGCTGAGGTGCGTTACGAGCTGTTCGGTGAGCGCCATTGGGGCGCCGCGTCCACCTACCTTGCCGACGCGGTGGCTGAAGGTGACACGGCCCCGGTCTACATCCAACCCAATAGTCGCTTTAGGTTGCCTGCGAACAACGACGCGCCGGTCATCATGATCGGCCCAGGCACCGGCGTGGCGCCGTTTCGGGCCTTCGTCGAGCATCGCCAGGCCTTGGGCGCGAACGGACGCAACTGGCTCTTCTTCGGCGCGCGGCACTTCGACACCGATTTCCTGTATCAAATCGAGTGGCTACGCCATCTGCGCCAGGGCAGCTTAAGTAAGCTGGATGTCGCCTTCTCCCGTGATCAGCGCGAGAAGATTTACGTGCAAGATCGTCTGCAAGAGCGTGGCGCAGAGCTCTACGCCTGGCTGCAGGAAGGCGCTCACGTCTATGTCTGCGGCGATGCCTCGCGTATGGCCAACGACGTTGACGAAACCCTTCGGCGCATCGTGGCAACCCACGGAGCGAGGGGCGATGAGCAGGCCAGCGAATACCTGGCCGAGCTGCGCGCCAACGGTCGCTACCAGCGTGACGTGTACTGAGTAAGCACAAGGAGCGAGAGCATGAGCGATACGCCCCTGTCTGATGTCGAGCGCATCAAGACCGCCAGCCGTCACCTGCGGGGCACCCTCTCGGAGAGCCTCGGCGACGCGGTCACCGGCGCCCTGGCTGACGATGACACGCAGCTGAGCAAGTTTCACGGCATCTACCAGCAGGACGACCGCGACCTGCGCGCCGAACGGCGCAAGCAGAAGCTGGAGCCGGCGTTCAGTTTCATGATTCGCGTGCGCGTGCCCGGCGGACTGGTCACCGGCCAGCAATGGGTGGCCCTGGATGACATCGCCGACGAGTACGCCAACGGCACGCTGCGGCTCACGACACGGCAGGCCGTGCAGTACCACGGCATCGTCAAGCGTGGCCTGAAGCAAGCCATGGCCTCGATCAACGCGACCCTGCTCGACACCCTGGCCGCCTGCGGCGACGTCAACCGCAACGTCATGTGCACGGCCCACCCGGATGACTCGACGCTTCACCGCCAAGTGTTCGAGGCTGCACAGCAGGTGCACGATCATCTGACGCCCCAAACGGGCGCGTATCACGAGATCTGGCTCGACGGAAAGAAGGTCGAAGGGCCTGACGTCGAGCCGATCTACGGCGATACCTACCTGCCGCGTAAGTTCAAGTCCGTCGTCGCCCTACCGCCGGTGAACGACGTGGACATCTTCGCCCACGATCTGGGGTTCATCGCCATCGTGGAAGACGGCGAGCTGGTCGGTTTCAACGTCACCGTGGGCGGCGGCCTCGGCATGACCCACGGCGACCAGGGCACGTTCCCGCGCCTCGCCGACGTGATCGGCTTCTGCGCGCCCGATCAGGTGCGTGACGTCTCAGAGCACGTGGTCACCGTGCAGCGCGACTTCGGTGACCGCACCAACCGTAAGCATGCTCGCCTTAAGTACACGATCGAAGATCGCGGCGTCGATTGGTTCGTCGAGACGCTCAACGCGCGCCTGGCGCAACCACTGCAGGCGGCGCGGCCCTTTGCATTCGATACCACCGGCGATCGCTACGGTTGGGTCGAGCGTGAGGACGGTCGCTGGAACTACACGCTGTTCGTCGAGAACGGTCGCATCGCGGACAACGCGGAGCACCAGATGCGCACGGCCATGCGTGAGTTGGCGACGGCGTTCGGTGCCGATTTCCGCATCACGCCCAATCAGAACCTGGTGATCGTCGGGCTCGATGCGCAACGCAAAGACGCGGTGAGCGAACTTCTCGAGCGCTATCGGGTCACGGGAAAGGAGGGGCCGACAGCGCTGCGCCAAAACGCCATGGCCTGCGTCGCCTTCCCCACCTGTTCGCAGGCGATGGCGGAGGCGGAGCGTTACCTACCGTCGCTGTTGAGTCGCATCGAGGCGTTGATGGCAGAGCACAGTCTTGGGGACATCCCGATTGTCACCCGCATGACCGGCTGTCCCAACGGGTGCGCCCGGCCGTACCTTGCGGAGATCGGCCTCGTGGGGAAGGGGCCTGGTACCTACAACCTCTTGCTCGGTGCGGCGCCCGACGGCAGTCGTCTGAATACGCAGTATCGGGAGAACATCGGTGAGGAGCAGATCCTCGCCGAGCTGGATCGCTTGTTAGGGGACTACGCCGCGCATCGTCACGAGGGCGAGCGCTTTGGTGACTTCGTGGTGCGGGCAGGCCATGTGCCAGCCTTGGACCACGGTCGCGATTACCACCGCCTGGCGGCGGCGGTTACCGGATGAGGACGCCATGAGTGCTGAACGACAGCTCCTGATGAGACCCACGGAAGTGCTCGATGAGGGACAGACCCGCGAGATCGCCGTCGAGCATGCGAACCACACCCTGGCTGCGATGACGGCACCCGAGCGCGTCGCTTGGGCCCTCGAGCACCTGCCGAGCAACGTGGCCATGACGTCGAGCTTCGGTGCCCAGTCCGCTGTCATGCTGCACATGGTCACTCAGCAGCGGCCCGACATTCCCGTTATCTTGATAGACACCGGCTACCTCTTCCCCGAAACCTATCGCTTCGTCGACGAGATGACCGAGCGCTTGGCCCTGAACCTCGAGGTCTACCGGCCCGCCACCAGCGCGGCCTGGCAGGAGGCTCGTTACGGCAAGCGTTGGGAGCAGGGTGCGCAAGGCATCTCCGCGTATAACCGTGAGAACAAGGTGGAGCCAATGGAGCGCGCCCTGCGCGACCTGCAGGTGGGTACCTGGTTCTCCGGTCTTCGCCGGGTTCAAGCGAGCACCCGGCGTGCCTTGCCCGTGCTCAGCGGCAGCGGGGAGCGATGGAAAGTGCTGCCGGTAGTCGATTGGAGCGACCGCGATGTCTTCGAATACCTGAAGGCCCACGAGTTGCCGTACCACCCCCTGTGGTTCGAGGGCTACGTATCGATCGGCGACGTGCATACCACCCAGTCGTTGCACGATGCGGGCAGTGTGGATGACACGCGCTTTTTCGGTCTGCTACGCGAGTGCGGGATTCACGAGATCGACCTGCAGCAGGTGGACGGGGCCGCCGCGCCCTAGGGAATCTCTGCACAGGTCCGCCCACCATCCCCGCGCACCAGCGATGCGAACTTCGCGCGCCTTGATCTCGCGCCGCTGGACGCACGGGGCTGGCGACCAGGCTGATGCGGAGCTTTCCTAGCCTGATGCTCAGTCGGCCTCTGCCTGCGCGCAGGGGCCGTAGAGCTTGAGTTCCGTGTCGGCCAGCAAGGCATCGACGGCTGTCTGACCGGGCGCTTCCATCGCCTGCATGGTCAGCTCATGCGTTAGGTGAGGGGCGAACAGCTCCAGGAACACCTGCATGTACCGCGGCAACACCGCGTCGCGGCGCAGGGCGACCCAGGTGGTGCAGCGGGGGAACAGGCCCGCCGCATCGAGGGTCATGAGATCCCCCTGCGGATCGCACTCGGCCGCCATGCTGGCGACGATTCCCACGCCCATGCCGATACGCACGTAGGTCTTGATCACGTCCGCATCGCGTGCCGTGAAGACCACCTCCGGCGTCAACCCCTCCTGCTCGAAGGCGTGCTTCAGCGACGACTCGCCGCTGAAGCTGAACACATAGGTGATCAGCGGGTGTTCGGCGAGGCGCGGCAGGGTCAGCTTCTCGTCGCTCTCCGCCAGGGCGTGTTGCCTCGGCACGATGACCGTGCGATCCCACCGGTAGCACGGCAGCATGATGAGCTCCGAGCGAGGCGTGGGCTGGCCGCTCGAACTGACGATCGCAAAGTCGATCTCCTTGCCACGGATCATCTGCCAAATCTGCTCCGACGTTCCCTGGTGAAGGTGCAGGGAGACGCTCGGGAAGCAGTCGCGGAAGCGCTTGATCACCGGCGGCAGCACGTAGCGGGCCTGCGTGTGGGTGGTGCCGATCGAGAGACTGCCGCTCTGTTCGCTGTGTTGATTGGCGGCGAGGTGTTGAATGTTCTCCACCTCGCTCAGAATGCGGCGGGCCCGCTCGATGATCTCCCGACCGATGGGCGTGACGCTGTCCAGGCTCTTGCCGCGTCGGGTGAAGACCTGAACGCCGAGCTCGTCCTCGAGGAGCTTCAGCTGCTTGCTGACGCCCGGTTGCGAGGTGAACAAGCGTTCGGCCGCGGCCGTAATGTTCAGTTCGTTATCCGCGATAGCGAGGAGATAACGTAGCTGCTGGAGCTTCATGGGAAACCCGCCTGGACGGCGAAAGGGTAGGCGGCGGGCTGGGCCCTGGGGTACCGCCGGTGAACTGGTTCGCAGTCTAGCGGGTTGAGCCTCGTGCCTGTCAAGCATTGCCGGGCCCTGATCTCAAGTCACTTCCAGACCCGTCGTTAACCTCGTCATGCGCCCAGCTTATGCCCCAACCAAGCGGCCGTACGCCGCGCTGGAGTGACGATGACGGAACCGCAGCGCCTACTCATCATCGACTCCGATCCGCTGCTGCGCGACTCGCTCAGCGACGCGCTCGCGCGAGCCGGCTATCAAGTGGCGGTCGCCGCGTCGCTTCGCGATGCCTTCCAGGAGTTCCTTCGCCTGCGGCCTGCGGCCGTGTTGTTCGAGCTCGCCGGCGGCGAAGGGCCGAGTCAGAGCGAGGGCCTTCACCTGTGTCGCCAATTCCGGGCGCTTCCCGGCAGCGAGCATCTGGTGCTGATCGCGATGAGCCGAGAGGCAGGCGCCGAGGCGCTGCTCGAGGCGGCCTTCGGGGCGGGGGCGACGGATTGCATCGCGCGCCCAGCCAAGTACCTCATTCTTCAGCGCCGCTTGGAGCAGCTGCTACAGGCCCGCGAGGTGACACGCTCGCTCCAGCGCAGTCAGCAGCGCCTGGAGGCGGCGCAGCGGGTCGCTCACCTGGGTGATTGGCGCTTGGGCTGCAAGTCGGGGCGGCTCAGCTGTTCCGACGAGCTCGTACGCATCCTCAAGGCTACCGATGGATCGAGCTTGAGCACGCTCGCCGATCTGCTCGGTTGGCTGCATCCGGAGGACTCCTCCATGGTCGCCGATGCCTTCGTCACGGCGATGGATCAAGGCACCTCCTTCAGCTTCGAGTGCCGCGTGCTGAGTGGTGACGGCAAGCTGCGCACCGTCCAGCTCGGCGGACAGCAGGAGAGCGAAGAGCTGGCGGACGAGCCTACGCTGGTCGGATCCGTGCTCGACATCACCGACCAACGCTCGCAGCAGGCGCAGTTGCGCTATCTGGCGAACTACGATCCCGTCACCCGCTTGCCGAACGAGAGCCAGTTGGACAGCTGGCTCGCCCGCCACACGGGGCGTGGGGCGAAGTCGGCGCTGGTGCGCCTCGGCCTGGATGAGTTTCGCCGCGTCGCCGAGTCTCTGTCGCGCGAGCAACACGATGAGCTACTGCGTTTGATCGGCGCCAGGCTCAACTCAGCGATCCGCTATCGTGAACGTAAGCCTGGCCCAGGCGCACGTCGCGGTCGCCGGCAGGACATCGCGGCTCGCGTGGGGCGCGCGGAGTTCGCCGTGCTGCTGGGCAAGATCGATGGAGTGCCGGTGGCGCTCGAGGTGGCCGATCGCCTGCGATCCGAGCTCGAGCTGCCCTTCGAGGTGGGTGGTCAACGCATCTATCTGAGCGTGAGTGCAGGCGTGGCGTTGTACCCCCTCCACGCCGAGGACCCGGAAACCCTGGTGCGGGCCAGCGAGGCTGCGCTCGGTGCCGCGGTCCGAGCGGGCGGCGGTCGCGCCGTCGCCTTCGACGTCACCATCGAGGAGCAGATTCGTGAGCGCTGGGGGCGGGAGGCTGCCCTTCGTTCGGCCCTCGACGACGGTCGCTTCCTGGTCTACTACCAGCCTCGCATCGATCTCGAGGAGGGGCGTGTCGGCGGCGCCGAGGCACTCCTGCGCATGCGTGCGGAGGACGGCTCGCTGGTGCCGCCTTCTGAGTTCATCCCGTTAGCCGAGGAGCTCGGCCTGATCGTGGAGCTCGGTCGCTTTGTGGTGGCCGAAGCGATTCGTCAGCTGCGTCAATGGCAGAGTCTGGGGTTGGTGGACCGTCGCTTCGTCATGTCCGTCAACATCTCGCCCCGCCAATTCCAGGATCCGCATCTGTTCGAGCACATCGAGCTGGTGCTGCGCAACGAGCATGTCGCGCCCGCCTGCCTGGAGCTGGAGATCACCGAGAACACCCTGCTCAGCGACCTCGAGTTGGCCTCACGGTTGCTCGAGGCACGCCGGCAGATCGGGGTGCGGGTGGCGATCGATGACTACGGCACCGGTTACAGCTCCCTGAGCTACCTGCGCGAGCTGCCCGTCGATACGCTGAAGATCGACCGCAGCTTCATCAAGGGGCTGGGCGTGAACCAGACCGACGAGGTGATCGTGAGGTTCACGGTGCAGCTGGCCCAGGCACTGGGCCTGCGCGTCTGCGCTGAGGGCGTGGAATCTGAGGAGCAGTTGACGCTGCTTCGGGCGCTACGCTGCGAGGAGGTTCAGGGCTTCTTGTACGGCAAACCGATGGCCGCAGAAGACTTCACGACGGGGTTGATGCCGCCGAGCGCGAGGCAGCCGGGTAACGAAGCAGCCCGAGAGGCGATGGCGTCGGCAGGCACCGGTGTGCAAACCGGCGACGACATCATCGTGCTCGAGGCGGAGGATCCCCAGATGGATCAGGCGCCGAAGCAAATCCGCCCCCTGGCAGGGTAAGCGGGCCGCGAGCGTTCGTTGCCGACCCCGATGAGGTCGGCCTGTTCAGCGCTTCAGCACCGGCCAGTGACCGGTGCTTCGGGCCTCAGTGGCGGGGCGGGCCGCCGCCGCCAGGGCGAGGCCGACGCTCACGCTCCTGCGCTTCGTTCACGCGCAGCGGGCGACCGCCGTAGTCCTTGCCGTTCAGTTCCGAGATGGCGTTGGCGGCGTCGCCAGACTCCATTTCCACGAAACCGAACCCTCGTGATCTGCCGGTCTCCCGATCGGTGATCACCACCGCCGAGTGCACCTCGCCGATATTGGCGAACAGGTCGCGCAGATCTTCATCTGATGCGCGCCAGGGCAGATTTCCTACATAAAGCTTGGTCATTCCAGAACTCCGAGAGAGCCCCTCCACGACACAACACGACGCCCCGATCCCTATTGCGTGCGGTGCCTTGATGGCGAAGTGGCTCGAGATTTACGCGCTGCGGTTATGCTGTGCTGTCGTGGCGCCGGGGGAATAAGGGAGGGATTAAGTCCACGCCCGCATTGGGGTTCCGGCCTGAGCATTCAGTATATGACCGAGAATTCGAACTTACTACGTCAAGTTTTTGGCGCTCCAAGACAATTGGGTGACAGCTTGCGCGCTCACCCGTTGCCGCTCAGCGACGGCAGACGCTACCGATAAGCTGGGGTAATGTGGCACCCTTAAGTCACAACACAAACTATCGGCAAACTTTACAGTCGCTGGGGGTAGCGGCTGGTCAGCGCGAGAACTCGGTTTTGAGCCGGGCGTAGCTGGCTGATTCAGCAGTAGTTTTGAGGTGGGTCGGGGAATGGCACGCCACTTGCTACCGCTGATGGGGATACCGCTCGTCGCCCAGCGCAAAATGCCGGGCCCCACGACGAGCCATTCGTACGGACACGATAAGGTAGCTAGACCGATGCATACGAACACCCGCCGGGCGGTTTTCGCCACCGCGCTGCTCGCCTTCGCCGCGAGTGCAGCTAACGCAGACCTGATCGACGGCAACATCGTCAACGACGACCAGGACCTGTTCAGCTTCTACCAGCCGGACCGCATGGACATGCCGTTCTTCTTCGAGGACGACACGCCCTTCGAGTTCGACTTCGACGCCGCCTCCGGCATCGTGAGCCTCACCAACGAGCAGCTGTTCCTCCTGGAGAACGCGGACGGGGACTCCGGCCTGTTGCTGCTCTCGGGCATGAGCCTCAACATCAACGATGGCGACGGCTTCCTGGGCGGCACGCTCACCGGCAGCTTCGATGGCGAGGATTTCACCATCCTCTTCAACAACGAAAACATCGACGGCACGCCGTTCAACACCACCACCCTCGAGAACGGCGTCTTCAGCGCCTTCCTGAGCGGGACCACCCTCGAGCAGGACGGTCGCCAGATGAACTTCGCCTTCACGGGCGTGGTGGGCGACATGATGGACGTGGCTGAGCCCAGCGTCCTGGCACTGCTCGCCTTCGGCGGTCTGGCCTTCGGGTTCTCGCGCCGCAAATGACCTCGCCTGCGGCTGCCGGTCTCACCCCCGGCAGCCGCTTCTATCAAGCCCTCGGGGACACCTGCGAGGGCTTCGAGCGGGCCCACACCCTTCCCGGCGCCTGCTTCCACCATCCGCAGATCCTCGGCCTCGAGCGCACCGCGCTGTTCGAGCTCGCCTGGCACCCCGTCGCACGCGTCGAGGACCTTGCCGCACCTGGGCGCTTTCGTCGCGTTGAACTCCTCGGCCAGCCGTTGCTGCTGACACGGGCGAGCGACGGTCGGCTTCACGCGCACTACAACGTATGCCTCCATCGCGGCTCACGGCTGGTCGATGCACCTGAGGGCGAGCTCGAGCAAATTCGCTGCCCCTACCACGCCTGGTGCTACTCGCTCGATGGTGAGCTCACCCACGTGCCTCGCCAGGCTGAGGTGCCGTTGCGTCGCTTGGCGCCGGTGGGGGTGACCGAGTGGCAGGGCTACGTGCTGGTCAATCTGGACGCCGATGCCCCCGCCCTCCAGACCCAATGGCAGGACCTCCCCGATCTCTCGGCCTACGCGCTGCCGAGCCTGCGCTTGGCGCACCGTGAGGTGTACGAGGTGCGGGCCAATTGGAAGCTCCTGTGCGAGAACTACAGCGAGTGCTACCACTGTCCGGGGTCGCACCCGCAGCTTGCCCGGATCAGCGATTACGTAGGAGGCGGTGACAAGACGGCGCCAGGGGCGACCCACTTCGGTGCATCCTTCAACGGCGGCCCCATGGCCTTGCGCGACAGTGTCGGCACCATGTCGATGACGGGGCGTGCTCGCCTGCCGAGGATCGCGTCGGTGCCCCCATCCGATCAGCACCTCGTGCACTACTACGTCATCTACCCCAATCTCCTGCTGAGTCTGCACCCCGACTACGTGCTGCTCCACGTGCTCACCCCGACAGCACCGGACCGGACCCGCGTGAGCTGCGACTGGTTGGTGTTGCCGGAAGCCTTACGCGATCGTGAGGCGATCGAAGACGCCGTGCAGTTTTGGGATCTGACCAACCGGCAAGACTGGCAACTCTGCGAGCGCAACCAGGACGGTGTGCGTGCTCGCGGCTACGCGCCGGGCCCCTACCACGCGAGCGAGGAGTGCGTGCACGCCTTTGACGCATGGTACGCCGGTTGGCTTCGCACGGCGCTCGCCGGGGCTGCCGGGGAGCGCTGACCCTCAGGCGCGCTCGCCGGCGAGCGAACGTACCAATGGGCGCAGGTGATCGACCACAAGCTGCTCGGCCAGGCTCCAGTCCACCGTGCTCTGCACCGTCGGCATGAGGCGCTCCAGAATCTCCTGCTGCAGGCGGCCCCGTTCGAGGGCGTGCGCGTAGGGCAGGCGGTGGAACATCACCATCGAGTAGCGCGGGATGAACACATCGGGGAAGCGTCGCTCCAGCTCGAAGGCCACCTCCTTACGCCGATGGAAGAGTGGGTCGCGCACGGAATCGCGCATCTCCACGTAATTCTCCACGGCCATCTGGGCGATCGCATCGGCGTTGGGCTTGCGTTCGCTCTCGAAGCGGGCGAAGACCTTGCTCCAATCCACATCGGCACACGCTCCCCCACATCCGTCGATCTCCTGGGCGAGGATCGTGTCCAGGGTGTCGCAGTCCTCGAAGGCAGCGTTCATCCCCTGGCCGTGGAAGGGCACGATGGCATGGGAGGCGTCGCCGAGGAGCACGGTGAAATCGTGGTGACGCCAGGGGGCGCAGTGCACGGTGACCATGCGCCCCTGGGGGTTGTCCTCGAATTGCTCCGCGAGGTCCGGGAGGTGAGGCACGACGTTGGCGAAGTGCTCCTCGAAGTAGGCCTGCACGGCTACGCCGTCGTGCAAGGTGTCGAAGCCGGCCTCGCCTTCGCGCGGGGCGAACAGGGTGGCGGTGAAGCTACCGTCCTTGTTCGGTAAGGCGATCAGCATAAAGCCGCCGCGGGGCCAGATATGCAGGGCCGCGGGATCGAAGCGGTAGCCACCACCAGGCGCCGCAGGAATCGTAAGTTCCTTGTAGTCGTGGGGGAGGAAGTCCTCGGTGGCCTCAGCGCCCGTCTGCTCCACGAACGCACGCCGCAGGCGCGAGCTGGCGCCGTCGGCACAGATGATCGGACCGCCTTGCATGCATTTGGTGTTGCCGCTGCGCAGGTTCTGGATGTGCAGCGTTTGCTGCTCGAAGTCGATGGCTGTCCCTGAGTGTTCGAAGTGCAGGCGCACCCCCGGGTACAGCTCGGCCGCATCGAGGAGCAGGTGGTTGAGGCCAGGGCGGGAAACCGAGTAGATCACCTCATCCTCACGCTGGCCGTAGGGCTGCAGCGCTTGGCCCCCGTCGAGGGCATGGAGCATGCGCCCGCGCATGGTGGTGAGCAGACGGCGCACGGCGGTGGAGAGCCCGGCGCGCTCCAGGGCCGCAAGGCCGCGGTTGGCGAGGGCGAGGTTGATCGAGCGGCCCGCCGAGAGCTCCGTTCGGCGCAGGTCTGGACGCCGTTCGTAGACGTCTACTTCGAAGCCGCGGCGGGCGAGGAGCACGGCCATCAGGGCGCCCCCGAGGCCAGCCCCAAGGATGCTCACCGCGGGTGTGTTGGTCGTCGAAGGCGTCATGGTTCTGGTGTCTCGCTCAATCCTGCAATAACTCGTGGAGCACCTCGACGAAGCGCCACACGTCTTCATAGCGGTTGTAGAGGGGCGCGGCCGCCACGCGGATGACGTCGGGCTCGCGCCAGTCGCACACCACGTGGGCGGCGGCGAGGCGGGCGAACACATCGCGTCGGTGCGCCGTGTCCCCGCGCAGGCGCAGGCTCAGCTGGCAGCCATGGCGCTGCGCTTGCTCGGGCGTGATGATTTCGACCAGCTCGCCCAGACGGTTGCGCAGGAGGGCGTACATCAGCGACCACTGACGCAGGGCCTTCTCGCGAAGTCGCGTCATGCCAGCCGCGTCAAAGACCTCGAGGGACGCGAGCACGGGGGCCAGGGCCAGGACCGGTGGGTTACTCAGCTGCCAGCCGTCAGCGCCGGGCGTGGCGCTGAACTCGGGCCCCATCTTGAAGCGGTTGCTGGCGTCATGGCCCCACCAGCCCGCGAAGCGGGGCAGGGCGGTGTGGGCGTGTCGTTCATGGACGAACGCGCCGGCGACGGCACCTGGCCCTGAGTTCAGGTACTTGTAGCTGCACCAAACGGCGTAGTCAGCCTGCCAGTCGTGCAGCGCCAACGGGATGTTGCCGATGGCGTGGGCGAGATCGAAGCCGACGGTGGCGCCGCAGCGATGGGCCGTCTCGGCGATGCTCGCCATGTCGTACACCTCGCCCGTGTAGTACTGCACGCCGGGCAGCATCACGGTGGCCAGGCTATCGCCGAGGGACTCGAGTTCGGCACAGATGTCTTCCGTGCGCAGGCACTGCTCGCCCTCGCGCGGCGCGAGCTCCACGAGATCCTGCTCGGGGTCCATGCCGCGCACCTGCAGGTGGGAAAGCAAGGCGTAACGATCGGACGGGAAGGCGCCCCGTTCGATGACCATGCGCCGCCGGCGTCCCTGCGGTTGATAGAAGCTCGCGAGCATGAGATGCAGGTTGACGGTGAGCGAGTTCATCGCCACCACTTCGATGGGCTCGGCCCCGACCAGGCGTGCCAGGCCGTCCCGCGCGAACTCGTGATACGGCGCGAAGGGGCGTTCACCCTCGAAGTGGCCTTCCACGCCGCGTTCCGCCCAGCTCGTCAGCAACTCTTCCACGTAGCTGCGGGTGGTGCGCGGTTGTAGCCCCAGGGAGTTGCCGCACAGGTAGAGGACGGGTTCCTCCCCGTTGCGTGGAAAGTGGAATCGATCGCGGAAGCTGGCGAGTTCGTCCTCCTGATCGAGGCGTTGGGCGAAGGCCTGGTCCAACGCGACGTCAGTGAACTCACCCGCCCCGTCATGGCGTGAGGTCTCGCTCATCTGGCCACCTCCAGGGGGTAGACGAACACCCGTGCGGGGCTCGCGTCGCAATCGAAGGGAGCGACTTGCAGATTCAATAGGTAAAGGCCGTCAGCGACGCTGTCGTCGGCGTAGATCATCTCGGTGATCGTGCAGTGTTCGCGGCCAGGGTCCGGTGTGTCGCCGCCCTCCTGCATGCCCCAGAACGCGCGGTGGGCACCGAGGTGGCCCTCGTCGTGGGCCCGATCGAGGGACGGGGTGTCCACCAGGAGATGGCGCACACCGCGGTCGCGTGCGAAGGCTGCCGCATCCAGGGTGAAGAAGGGAGCAGGTGAGGCCCCCTCGTAGGTGCGGTGACGCTTATCCGGATCGTTGGGCCAGGTGCGCACGATCAACCCTGGCAGGTGAGGGACGCCGGCGAGGGCCTTGGCGAGGGCGTCGGCGGTGACCAGTCGATCGTCGCTGCGCAGGGCATGGCGAGCCCTCTCGTCCGACTCCGCGGGAGGGCGCGGGGCGACGCTGATCACGGCTGCCGGGATCAGCGTCTCGACGAGCAGTTCGTCGACGCTCTTGCGCGCCTTGGTCAGATGGCCGACGCCCTCCGTGTGGGTGCCGTTGCAATGAGGGGTGAGTTCCAGCGTGAGAGCGTTGCAGCTGCCACCCTCCCGGGTGTCGCCGGTGAAGCCGTCGCCGGTCAGGGCTCGAGCCCGGGCGCGCGGTGCGGCGAAGTGATTAGGTTGCAGCGCTGGCGCCGGTTCATCGCCGGCGTGGTCGAACTGCAGGGGGATGTGCAGGCGGGCAGGTTGGTCGAGGCGTGCCAGGTAGCGGTTGCCCTCCAGACAGATCTCGCAGATCACCACGCCGTGCATCGCGCCTACGCCTCGCCCTGGGACGCTGCCGGGGCGGGTGCCTCCACGCCGCCGAAGCGCGCTGCATCCAGTCCCAGCCACTCGAGGGCCGTGCGGTGGTATAGCTGGGCGCGCGTGTCGGCGTCGAGGGACATGCGCTCGACGATCGCCCCGGGCGGGTGTTCGCCCAGGGGGAAAGGATAGTCGCTGCCAACAGCGATGCACTGCGCCCCCATCAAGCGGATCATGTAGTCCAGCATGTTCGGGTCGATCACCAGGGAGTCGACGAAGAAGCGCCCAAGGTACTCGCGTGGGTTGATCTGGTTGTTCACGGCCACCAGGTCCGGCCGCACGTTGAAGCCGTGTTCGATGCGGCCGATCGTCGCCGGGAAGGCGCCGCCACCATGAGCGAACAAGACCTTTAGCTTAGGCAGGCGTTCGAAGACGCCGCCGAAGATCATCGAGCAAATCGACAGGGACGTCTCCGCCGGCATGCCCACCAGCCACGGCAGCCAGTAGCGCCCCATCCGTTCGCGGCCGAGCATCTCCCAGGGATGCACGAAGATGGCGGCGTCGAGCTCCTGGGCAGCTTCGAAGATGGGGAACAAGCGCTCGTCGTCGAGGTTCCACCCCATCACGTGGGAGCCGATCTCGATGCCGGCGAGGCCGAGCTCCTTGACGCAACGCTCGAGCTCGCGCACGGCGAGGGCCTCGGCCTGCATGGGCACCGTGCCGAGGCCGATGAAGCGGTCGGGTCGCTGGGCGACGACGCTCGCGATGTGATCGTTGAGGAAGCGCGAGAGATCCAGCGTGTCCTCGGCGCGCGCCCAGTAGCTGAACATCACGGGTACGGTGGAGAGCACCTGGACGTGTACGCCGTCGCGATTGCAGTCGTGGAGCCGAGTATGCGGATCCCAGCAGTTGGACTCGATCTCCCGGAACAGCTTGTCGTCGACCATCATGCGCGCGCAGCCAGGCCCGTGGTGTTCCAGGCGTACGAAGCCGCCGTAGCCGTAGCGCTTGGCGAGGTCCGGCCACTTGCTCGGCAGGATATGCGTGTGGCAGTCGATCTTCAGCATGGGGTCGGGGGCGGTGTCGACTGCGTCGAAGGGCTCATGAAGGGTCTTGCACTGTGCCGCAGCGTTGGCAGGTGCGCAGGCTCTCATCGGCGGCGAACTTGGCGAACAGCGGTGCGAGCTGCGTCTCGATGTTCTCGAGGGCGAAGTACTCGCTGTGCAACTGCGCGCCACAGTTCTCGCAGTACCAGAGAAACCCATCCTGCTCGTCGGCAAGGCGCGGCCGCTCGACCACCAACCCCACCGTATCGGCGAAGCGCTGGGGGCTGTGCGGCACGTGTGCGGGCAGCAGGAACATCTCCCCTTCGCGGATCGCAATGTCGACGACTTCGCCGTGCTGGATGGTCTTTAGCAGCATGTCGCCCTCCACTTGATAGAAGAGCTCCTCGCCGGGATCGTCGTGGTAGTCCTTGCGGCTGTTCGGGCCGCCGACGACCATCACGATGAACTCGCCCATCGGAAAGATGCGCTTGTTGCATACCGGGGGTTTGAGCGCGTCGCGGTGTTCCTCGATCCATTGGAGGAAGTTGATCGGCGCGGGCAAGCGTGCGCGGCCCTCAGACGGGTTAGCCATCGTCCCCCCTATGCGTGCTCGTCGACGGGTAGGCCGCCAGGGCAGGCGACCTCGGTGAAGTCTACCGGATGCGGGGCCAGTCGCGCTGCCGTCAGGCAGCCGCCCCACACGCAACCCGTGTCCAGGCCCAGTACGTTGTGGTCCTGGTAGCGACCGAGCGTCGACCAGTGGCCGAAGACGATCGGCGTATCCGCCGAACGCCGGCCCGGCACGGCAAACCAGGGCAACTGGCCGGCAGGTTGGCTGCCCGGCGCGCCTTTTGCCTTGAACTGCAATTCACCCTCGGCCGTGCAGTAGCGCATGCGGGTGAGGCAGTTCACTGTGAAGCGCAGGCGCTCGTCGCCGGTGAGATCCGGTTGCCAGCGATCGGGGTCGTTGCCGTACATGCGTGAAAACCAGGCGTCGGCATCGGCGCTGGCCAAAACGCGCTGCACCAGCGCTGCGTTGGTGAGCGCATCATCGCGGGTCCACTGGGGCGGCAGGCCCGCGTGCACCATCAGCCAACCGACCTCGGGGTCGTAGTGGGCGAGCGGCTGCTGCGCCAGCCAGGTGAGCAGTTCGGCGCCGTCTGCCGCTTCGAGGATGGGGTCCAGCGTGTCGCCCTTGTGGGGACGAGAGGGGCGTACGCCGGCGGCGACGGCGAGCAGGTGCAGGTCATGGTTGCCGAGCACGGTGATGGCAGCAGCGCCGAGGGATCGCACGAGGCGCAGGGTCTTCAGTGACTCGGGGCCGCGGTTGACCAGATCGCCGCAGAACCAAAGCTGATCGTCAGCGGGATCGAAGCGCAGCTGGTCGAGGAGGCGCGCGAGGGCGTCCGCGCAGCCCTGCACATCACCGATCGCGTAGATCGCCACTAGTTGAGGGCGCGGGGGATGGCGAGGGTGAAGGGGCTGACGGGGGCGCGAAAGCGCTCGCCGTCGTCACCGATCCACTCGTAGTGACCCTGCATGGCGCCGACCGGCGTCTCCAGGATCGCGCCGCTCGAGTAGCTGAAGTCCTCGCCGGGGCGCAGGTAGGGTTGCTTGCCCACGACGCCCTCGCCGATCACCTCCTGCACCTTGCCGTTGGCGTCGGTGATCAGCCAGTGGCGGGTGAGCAACCGCGCCGCCTGCTCGCCGTCATTGCGCATGGTGATGGTGTAGGCGAATACGTAGCGCCCGCTGCCCGGGTCCGACTGTTCGTCGAGGAACTGGGTCTGCACCTCCACCGCGATGGGGTGAGCGTCGTCCGCCGCACTTGGCGTGTCTTCGATCATGGGTGTCCTGTCCGGTCAGTGCGATGAAGCGTCAGCCTCTCCCATCGCTGCACATTAGCCTGAGGTGATCCGAACGGCCAAGACGTCGCACGGCGCCGCGTGCAACACCGTGTCTTCGGTCAGGTTCAGGATCATGGCGAGGCCGTGGCGCTCGCGGCTGCCGAGCACGATCAGATCGGCGGATTGCTCGCTGGCGAGCGCGACGATCTCCTCGCGCAGGGCACCGATTCTGATTACTTGATGCACGTCGCCCAGGTGGACGCGCTCGCTGAGGGCGTCGAAGCGCTTGCGTGCGCTCGCTTCCAATTCGTCCGTGAGCGGTGGCGCCGGTGCGCCCGCTGCCTTGGTCCCACCGCTGCTGCCCGTTGCTACCTCGATCACGTGCAGGAGCGTGAGCGCTGCGCCCTGGGCGCGGGCGAGGGTCATGGCTCGTGCCACCACCTGATGGCTGTCGTCGGAGAGGTCGACGGCGGCCAGGATCGTGCGGTATGGGTCACTCATCTGCGAATTCCTGCTTCGCCCTGGGGCGCCGGGAAGTGGGCTCAGTATAGGGCACGGCTCGGACCCCTTCGTCAGGGGTTGGCGGCGACTCGCGTGAGGGCGCCGTAGTCGGCCGGCGTCAGGGTTTCTGGCCGCGCCCCTGGGTCGATTCCTGCCGCCTCGATCGCGTCGGCACCCATCAGGCGCTTCAGGGAGTTACGCAGGGTCTTGCGGCGCATGGAGAAGGCCTGGCGCACAAGCTGGGCGAACAGCTCCGGGTGCTCGATCGCCACCGGCGCCTGGTTCGGAATACGAAGGCGCACCACACTCGAATCGACCTTCGGTGGCGGCTTGAACGCGCCGGGCCCCACATGGAACAGCGCCTCCACCTCGCAGACGGCACCGAGCATCACCGTGAGGCGCCCGTAGGTCTTGCTGCCAGGGGGCGCTGCCATGCGCATGACCACTTCCTTCTGCAGCATGAAGTGCATATCGATCACGTGCTCACGGTGGGCCAGCAGATGGAACAGCAAGGGGGTGGAGATATTGTACGGCAGGTTGCCGCACAGGCGAATCGGACCACCGAGCGAATCGGCTAGGTGGGCGTAGTCGAGGGTGAGTGCGTCGGCCTCGATCACCGACAAGCGCCCCGCGGCACCCGGCAGCTCGCCTAAGGCTGGGGCCAGGTCGCGATCCAGCTCGATCGCCGTCAGCGAGACATCGCGCGACAGCAGGGGCGCGGTGAGGGCGCCTTGCCCGGGGCCGATCTCGACCAGGCGATCATCGGGCGCGGGGGAGATGGCATCGACGATCCGCCGCAGTACGTTGGGGTCGTGTAGGAAGTGCTGGCCGAAGCGTTTGCGCGGGACGTGCTCGCTCACCGCACGACCAGTTCGGCCGCGAGCAGTAGCGCTGTGAGCAGGCTGGCATGTTCGGCGGCCCCGGTGCCGGCGATGTCGAGGGCGGTGCCGTGGTCCACGGAAGTGCGGACGAAGGGCAAGCCCAGGGTCACGTTGACTGCCTCACCGAAGCCCACCGCCTTCAGCGGGCCCAGGCCCTGGTCGTGGTACATCGCCAACACCGCATCTGCGTGGGCGAGGGCGCGCGGGGTAAACGCGGTGTCGGCCGGGAGCGGGCCGACCAGGCCTTCCATGCCGTCCTCGCGCAAGCGGGCCAAGGCGGGTGCGATCACCTCGATCTCCTCGTGTCCGAGGTGCCCGTCCTCGCCCGCGTGGGGGTTCAGGCCGCACACCAGGATGCGTGGACGGTGCAGACCGAAGCGTTGCATCAAGCCGTCGCGGAGCACGTTCACCGTGCTGGTCAGGCTTTGCGGCGTGAGTGCCTCGCTCACCTTGCTGAGCGGAAGGTGGGTGGTGGCGAGCGCCACGCGCAGGCGACCCGCCGCCAGCAGCATTACCGTGCGCGCGACACCCGCACGCTCGGCGAGGAACTCCGTGTGGCCGGTAAAGGGCACACCGCCGTCATTGATCACTCCCTTGTGCACCGGTGCCGTCACGAGGGCGTGGCGCTTGGGTGCCTCCCGGCACAGGTCAGCGGCGGCAGCCAGCATCGTCAGCACGCTCGCGGCGTTGGCGGGGTTGAGCACGCCGGGCTCGACGGCTTCGCGCACGGGGAAGTGCCAGACCGGCAGGTGGCCAGGACGATGGGCGCCCTCGACCTGCTGCGGGGCGTGCACCCGCTCGAGGGTCAGGGCGAGTCCGAGCTGGCGGGCTCTCGCCTCCAGCACCTCAACATCGCCAAGGGCGATCAGTGCGGGCAGGCGTACGCTCGGGTCCGCCGCCAGGGCGAGGGCGATATCCGGCCCGATGCCGGCCGGTTCGCCGGTACTCAGCAGCAGTGCCAAGGCTCGTGGGCTCCTAGGACTCTAGGCGCGTTTCGACGTAAGCCTCGTCGCGCAGCTGGCGAATCCAGCGCTCGGTCTCCACCACCTGCTTGTCTCGGCGCAGGGCGCGGATGGCCTCCTGGCGTGCCACCTCCTCGCTGCGATCGTACTCACGGAAGCCGAGCACGCGGATGATGTGCCAGCCGAATTGTGTGCGCACCGGTTCGCTCACCTCTCCGGGCTGCAGGTCGTACACCACCTTCTCGAAGTCGGGCACGAAGGAGCCCGGCGAGGTCCAGCCGAGGTCACCGCCCGCGTTGCCGCTGCCGGGATCCTCCGAGTACTGCTTGGCCATCAACTCGAAGTCCTCGCCACCGATGACGCGATCGCGCAGCTCCTGGATTCGACGGTAGGCCTGGTTGTTGGTGACCACTTCGTTGGGCTTGATGAGGATGTGCTGCGCGTGGGCCTGTTGCACCATCATCTTCGACGCGCCGCGCGTTTCCTCGAGGCGGATCAGGTGGAATCCGCTACCGCTCGGAATCGGCTGCGATAACTCCCCTGGCGTCAGGCGAGTGACCACGTTCACGAACAGCGTCGGCATCTGGGAGACGTTCATCCACCCGAGGTCGCCCCCTTCCAGTGCGGTCTGCCCAGAGGAGTAGCTCACGGCAAGCTGACCGAAGTCTTCACCTTCGGCGATACGATCGCGCAGCTCGCCGGTGCGCTCGCGGGCCTCGGCGATCTCCTCGTTGGAGGCCGCATCGGGCGTCGACACCAGGATGTGGCTGATCTTGTACTCGATGCTCGTATCGCGGCCGGCCTGCTCGGCCAGGCGACGATCGATCTCGCTCTGGGTGATGTTGATGCGCGACATCACATCGCGTGCACGCAGCTGCTCGATGATCATCTCCTGGCGCAGCTGGCGGCGGTAGACGCCGTAGTCGATGTTCTGGGCAGCCAGCGCGCGCGGGAGGTCAGCGAAGCTGATGCCGTTGCGCTCGGCAACGGCCGTAAGAGCGCGGTTCAGCTGGTTGTCATCGATCAGCATGCCGTAGCGCTCGGCGCGCTGCAGCTGAATCTGGCGCACCACCAGGCGCTCGAGCACCTGGGTCTCGAAGATGTCTCGCGGGGGCAGCATGGTGCCCTGGTCGCGCAGGCGTTGACCGATCGTGTCGATCTCCTCATCCAACTCGCTCTGCAGGACGACACCCTCGTTGACGATCGCAACGATACGATCGAGCAGCAGGCCTTCGCTCGGCAGCTCCTGAGCGTGCAGCAGGCTGCTGGCGAACAAGGCGAATAGGGCGATGGCGCCGCGGCGGCGGATACCGGTGCGGGTGTGAAGCATGCTGGCTCCGTGACGTTGGGCAGGCTAAAGGTCTGAATATCCTAGGATACCACGGTCCAGCAGGCGGCTCGTGGCGGAGCCGACGCTGGTCAGGCCCTTCAGCGTGAATTGAACGTAAAACTGGTTGTCTCGATCGCCGAGGCGCGTGGACACGAAGTTTCGCTGCACCAGGCGTAGGGCCCAGCAGCAGCTCTCGTAGCCGATCCCGACGAAGCGCTCGAGGGTCTCCCGCTCATCGAGGGAGTAGTTCCAGCGGCCGACGAATTCCCACCGGTTCCCCAAGGGGAAGGCGAAGGAGAAGTCGGTCTGCTCGAGGTCGTCATCGCGAAATCGGTAGCCTACGTTGACCACGCTCCGTTTGCCGGGCCGGAACTGCACGCGCACGGCGGCCTTGTCCCAGCTGCGACTGCCAGCGTCGAACTGCAGCCCGACGTCGGCGTTCCAGCGATCTGCAAGGCGCAAGCCCACCTCTGCGAGCAGGTCCGAGAGGTCGTCCACCTCCGGTCGGCCCGCGGGGATGGTCACGTCCTCATCGGCGAAGGAGATGATGCTGCCCACGGTGGCCGTGAGAAACTCGTTGCCATTCTCCTGGTCGATGAGGCGCCCGGTCACGCCGACGCTCACCTGATTGGCGTCGCCGATGCGATCGGTCCCTGCGAAGCGATTGGACCGAAACAGCTGCACGAGGTTCAGATCGGGCGCACCGGTGTCGAAGACCGGCAGATCGTCCTGGTCGCGGAAGGGGATGTAGGTGTAGCGGATGCGCGGTTCGAGCAGTTGAATCGGGCCGTCCTTGCGCGGCTGGCGCTCGAAGGTGGCTCGCGCATCGAGGCTGACGATGGGCAGCGTGCGCGAGGGGCTGCTGTCAATGCCCAAATCTTCGATATCGGCCAGAGCGTAGCGCGTATGCGACACCGTGACCGCCGGCAGGATGGTGACCCCGCGGCGCACCAGCGGCAGGGAGAACGTGCTTGCCGTGTCGAGGCGAACCCCCGTGACGCCGTCCGCGCGGTCGAAGTTGACGAGCTCGCCGTCGAGGGCGAAGTCGATCCCGTTCCACAGGTTCGGCCAGCGCCCGCCGCCCACCAGCTGAGGCACCCGCTCGTAGGGGCGCGCCGAGCGCGGGATGCTGGCGTCGAGAGTTTGGAAGTCCTGTACGCGCGCGAGCAGGTTCCACTTCTCCTCACGCAGGGTGAGGTCCACCCGGCGCTCGAGGTGGGTGATGCTGGCGCCGCTCAGCGAGCCGCCGAAATCCTCCAGGTAGTTGCCGTCCGAGGCGCGCGCCAGGTCGGCCGTGAGCGTGAGCACGTCGCTGATGCGGGTCTCATGGTAGAGGGTGCCGAAGCTGCGGTTGCGACCGGTCTGTTCGTCGTCGCTCAAGAACTCGAAGCGCGCCTCGCCCTCGCTCTTCGGCAGCAGGTAGCGCAAGTCCGTGCGCAGCTGGGTGCCGCGATCGGTGAGCAGGCGCGGGGTGAAGGTGGCGTCGATATTCGGCCGGATGTTCCAGTACCAGGGGGCGGAGATGTCCGTGCCGGCGCGTCGTGAGGTGCCGAAGTTGGGCGTCAGCAACCCGCTCTTGCGCTTGTCGCTCAAGGGGAAGGTCAGCCAGGGTGCGTAGAGAATGGGCACACCCTGAAAGGTGATGCGCACGTTGCGCGCCGTGCCCACGTCCTTTTCGCGGTCCAGGCGGATGTGGGGGGCACGCAGGCGCCAACCGGAGGTTTGCTCGGGGCAGCCCGTGTAGGTCACGTTCTCGAGCACGGCCACATCGTCGTTGATGCGGCGAATGAGCTCGGCCCCACCACGGCCGGGTTGATCGAGCAGTTTGAAGCTCGCCTCGGCGAAGGACGAGCCCGCGGTGCTCTCGGGCGCGTAGTCAGCGGTGGTGCCGTCGATGCGCAGTTGCGGGTCGAGCAAGCGCACGTTGCCGCTGGCCCGCATGCGCCGGGTCTCGGGGTCGTAGCGCACCTCGTCGGCCCGCAGTTGACGGCCTTGGTAGGTAACGGTGACGTCGCCGGTCAGCACCGATTCGCCGCGACTGCTGACCTGGGCAGTGTCGGCCTCGACCAGCACGCGTGTGAAGCTCTCCTCGGACGCCGGTGGCGGGAGGTCTTCGGCACCCGGTGGCTCGAAACACTGCAAGGGTTCGGCCCGCGCTACGGGCGGCAGGGTGGCGCCGAGCAAGACGAACATCGCGCCCGCCACCGCGAGACACCCGGTCCGCTCACCCGCCGAGCGCCTCACCGTGCGTACAATGGCGCCGTGGCGCGTGCGAGCGTTGGTTCCTGGTGGTGGCAGTGCAAGACTCCTCGAGACAGCATCAGCTGCGTGACTGGCTGGTCCCCCATCTCGGCGAGATACCCGAGGACTGCCTGGTGCCCGCCTCAACGGACGCGAGCTTCCGGCGCTATTATCGCCTGACTCTGCGCGGCGATGGAGCCTTGCCATCCGCGATCGGGCATGGCACGGCACCATGGCCCGCGCAGGACGTACCGGCGAGCGTCATTCTGATGGATGCGCCGCCGCCGCAGGAAGACCTGCGCCGCTTCGTCGGCCTCGCCCAGCGCCTGCACGCCCTCGGCCTTCACGTACCGGCGATACACGCGAGCGACTTCGAGGCGGGGTTCGCCCTGGTGGGGGATTTGGGCCACACCACGTACCTCGCGTCGCTGGAGCACGATCCGACCCGCGCCGAAGCGTTGTACGACGCGGCGATCGACGCGCTGGTGGACCTGCAGTGCGCACCGCCCGAGTTCACCGCGGCGCTGCCGGCCTACGATGAGGCCCTGCTTCGGCGCGAGCTGTCGATGCTGGAGGATTGGTACCTGCAGCATCACCTGGGCCTGGCGCCAGGCAGCCACGCGCAGGTGCTCGCGCCCGCGGGCGATGCGCTCGTCGCGTACGCCCTGGCCCAGGCGCCCGTCGCGGTCCACCGCGACTACCATTGCCGCAACCTCATGTGCAGCGACCCGCTGCCCGGCGTGCTCGACTTCCAGGACATGGTCCGTGGCGCGCCCGCTTACGATCTCGCCAGCCTCCTGCGGGACTGCTATCTGGAACTGCCGGCGGCGTTCCAGCGACGTTGCCTGACGCGCTACCAGCGCGGGCTCGCCGACCGCGGCGGGGCGAACGGGCCGGTCCCTTCCCTGGATACCCTGAGTGAACAAGTCGATTGGGCGGCGATTCAGCGCCACCTGAAGGTACTCGGGATCTTCACCCGCTTGTGGTACCGAGACGGGCGAGCGGAGTACTTGCAGTACCTGCCACGCGTGAGGGCCTACCTGATCGAGGCGTGCGCTCGCCACGAGCCACTTCAGGCGCTCGGCGAGTTGATCGCGCACTGGGGGCCTGGCGATGAGGCGGCTGTCGCCCGCGTGCGAGAGGAGGCGACGAGCTCATGAGGGCGATGGTGTTAGCGGCCGGGCGCGGAATGCGGATGCGGCCCCTCACCGATCGTACCCCCAAGCCCTTGCTGTCGGTCGGTGGCGAGCCCCTCATCGTTCATCATCTTCGCAGCCTGCACGCCATCGGCGTGCGTGATGTGCTGATCAACGTGTCCTGGTTAGGCGAGCAGATCCGTGAAGCGCTGGGTGATGGTAAGCGATTCGGCATGCGCCTCGTGTACTCGCCGGAGCCCGAAGGCGCCCTGGAGACGGGCGGGGGTATCTACCGAGCACTCTGTTGGCTGGGGCAGGGGCCCTTTCTCGTGGTCAATGGCGATGTCTGGGTGGACGGGTTGGCGTCCTGGTGGCAAGCGCTCTCTACGCGCGAGGGTGACGAGGGTGGCTTGATGTTGGTGCCGACCCCAGGTTGGAAGGCGCGTCACGATTTCACCTTGGTGGACGGATCACGCGTGCGCCGAGGGGGGGCGACGGTCACCTACGCGGGCGTCGCCTGTCTGCGCGCCGAGCTATTCGAGCGCATGGACGCCTGCGGGTTCGCTCACCAGGCGCGGTTCCCCTTGGCGCCCCTATTGTTCGAAGCGGCGCGGGACGATCGCCTGAGCGGCGCGATGCACCGCAAGGCGTGGAGTGATGTGGGCACCCCCGAGCGCCTGGCCGAGGTCGATGCCCAGCTATCGAGCGCCTAGCGTTGAGCGGCGTGCTCGCGCTCGCCGCGGCCGCTCAATGGCGAACCGCCGCCGTGCGACCAAAGGACTGGACGATACTGGCGATACCCCTGAGGTCTGTCTCCTTAGCGACGGCGCCGAGCTTCGCGGCTTCCGCTGGCATGCCGTAGACCACGCATGATCGCTCACTCTGGCCCACCGTCAGGGCGCCGGCGCTGCGCAGCTCGGCGAGGCCGCGGGCCCCGTCGTCGCCCATGCCCGTCATGATGATGCCGAGGGCCGCGTCGCCGGCGGTCTGGGCGACGGAGCGAAACAGGACGTCCACCGAGGGGCGATGGCGCGCCACCAGGGGGCCGTCTACCACCTGACACGTGTAGCCATCCCCCCGCGGACGCACGATCAGGTGATGGCCACCCGGGGCGATGAGCGCCACGCCAGCTTCCACCTCATCGCCGTTGCACGCTTCGCGCACCTCGAGCTTGGATACCCCGTTCAAGCGCCGTGCGAAGGCAGCCGTAAAGTGCTCGGGCATGTGTTGCACGACCACGATCCCATGGACCGTGTCGTCGAGTTCCTTGAAGACCGTCTCGAGAGCCTGCGTGCCGCCGGTGGAGGCGCCGATGGCAACCAGGGGCTTTCTCCGCTTACCGAGCGAAGGTGCTAGGCGCTTGGCGGGCAGTACGACATCTGCCGTATGCCTTTCCTGGCGTTCGGCCAGCGGCGTTTGGCGCACGGGGGCTTTGCTCACGGGGGACAGTCGCACGCTGGCGGCTGCGCGCACCTTGTCGGTGATGAGAATCCTGCCCTCTTCGATCGCTGCCGGCGAACTGAGTTTGGGCTTGCTCATCACGTCCACTGCGCCCGCCCGCAGGGCCTCGACGCAGGTGGCGTTGTTGCCGTTGATCAGGGTAGAGCAGATGATCACCGGGATGGGGCGTTGGGACATGATCCGGCGCAGAAACGAGAGGCCGTCCATGCGTGGCATCTCGATGTCGAGCACGATCACGTCCGGCACCCGTTGCTTGATCACGTCGACCGCCTTGAACGGGTCGTGAGCCGTGCCCATCACGTGCATGTCGGGCTGGCTGTCGATCATCTCGCGAAGGGCCTCGCGCACGGTGGCGGAGTCATCGACGATCAGGACCTCGATGCTCATCGAGCACCTCCGATACGACGCTGATAGAGCGAAGGACCGACCGCTTCCATGTCGAGGTCCTTCGCTGGGAAGTGCTCCGAATGTCCGGTGATGAGCAGTCCGCCCGGGGCGAGGCGATCGCGCAAGGCACGAACCACCTTGAGCCTGGTTGGGCTATCGAAGTAGATGAGACAGTTTCGAATCAGGATAACGTCGAAGCCCGTCGCCACTGAATAGGGTGTCTCCACCAGATTGAGCTGGCGAGGGGTCACGCGGCGGCGCAGTTCCGGTGCGACCCGCACGTAGTCGGTGAGCTTGCCGCGCCCGCGCAGGAAGTACCGCTCCCTCAATGCCGGATCGAGGGTTTCCACGTCCTTCGCCGGGTAGATGGCGTTTTGCACCTGGCCCAGGGCCTGGGCATTGATGTCCGTGGCCAGGATCTCGAAGGCAGGTCCCTGCTGCAGGCGCTGGTACTCGGCAAGGACCACCGCCAGCGTGTAAGCCTCCTGGCCGATGGAGGCGGCCGCGCTCCACACGCGCAGGAGTCGTCCCCCGCGCCGCTGGGTGCCGAGGGTCTGGGGAAGGTAGACCTGCGTGAGGTACTCGAAGTGGTGCGCTTCCCGCATGAAGCTGGTGGTCTGCGTGGTCACCGCTTCGCAGATCAGGTCATGTTCCCTGCTGATGCCTCCTTGCTTGAAGAGGTACTCGCAGTAGGCTTCCAGCGAGCCCTTGCCGAGTTCGCGCATGCGACGCTGCAGGCGGGTTTGCAGCATCGAGCGGTGACGCTCGTCGATGACCAGGCCCCAATGATCGAAGATGTAGCGTGCGAGCATCGCCACGGGGCCGGCGGCGAAGGCGCTTGCGGTGTTCGCTTGTTGCACTGGCGTTGGCCGACCACAAGTTGGATTGTCCTAACAGGGGCGATGCGCCAGCCCCTGGCGGGCTGGCGCATCGGGCGAACGTCTGTCTTCAGCCGGCGTCGCGATAGGGCTCGAAGTGGGCGTCGTCCACCTCTTCGCCGCTCAGTAGGTCGATGGCAAAGCCGTCATCCTGGCCGGTGGGTGCGGCTGGTGCAGCACGCCGGCTGGCAGGCGCGACCGGGGCGCGAACCGGAGCGGGCGCGGAGGCGACGCTGCCTGCCGAGGCGAGCTGCCTGCCGCGCTCATCGAGCTTGAAGAAGGCGAGGAGCGACTGCAGCTCAGAGGCCTGTCCGGCCAGGGCGTCGGACACGCTCGAGACCTCCTCCGAGGCGCTCGCGTTCTGCTGCACGACGCCGTCCATCTGGCGCATCGCTTCGTTGATCTGCTCGGCGCCGATGTTCTGCTCGCGACTCGCGGCCGAGATCTCGCGTACGAGTTCGGCCGTGCGTTCGATGTTGGGCACGAGCGCCTCGAGCTTCGCACCCGCTTCCTTGGACAAACCGAGGGTCTCGCTGCTGAGTTCATTGATCTCCGCGGCGGCCTGCTGGCTGCGCTCGGCGAGTTTCCGGACCTCGGCGGCCACCACCGCGAAGCCCTTGCCGTGCTGACCGGCGCGGGCCGCCTCCACGGCGGCGTTGAGGGCGAGGAGGTCCGTCTGGCGGGCGATCTCCTGCACGATGTTGATCTTCTCGGCGATGGTCTCGATGGAAGCCAAGGCCTTGTTGACCACTTCACCGCTCGAGCGCGTGTCGCCCGAGGCGTTGTCGGCGATGGTCTCGGTGGTGGAGGCGTTGTCCGCCGCGTGGCGGATGTTGGCCGCCATCTCCTCGACCGCCGATGAGGCTTCCTGGGTGGCCGAGGATTGCTCAGTGGCACCTCGGGAAAGCTGTTCCGCAGATGAGGCGAGTTGGCTGCTGCCGTGGGCGACCTGGTTAGCCGTGTGCGCGGCGTTGCTCACCACGTCTCGCAGGCGCGTCAACATCGCCACATTGGCGTCGAGAAGGTCCTTGAACTCATCGTTGTTGTTCGCCGTCTCTGACACGGTGAGGTCGCCCTTGGCCACGGCCTGCGCCATGCGAACGGCTTTGTTCAGTGCCGTCGTGATCGTGCTGGAGATCCAGAGCGCCGCTGCGAAGCCCACCACGAGCACGGCTACCAGCATCTGCAGTAGCATGTTGCGAGCTGACTTGTAGCTCTGGTCGCTGATCTGCGTGTCCCGCTCCATGGCTGCCAGGTTGCTGGTGACCAGGTTGCGCAGGGCCTCTCGGGTGCGGGACAGGGACTCGTCGCCGGCGCCCGCGGAGCGCTCGAAGGCGCGGCGGTTGCCGTTCTCGGCGGACATCTTCATGGCGGCGGTGGAGTAGCGCTTGTAGCCCGCCCAGCCGTCGGCGAGCTGCGTTATCGCCTGCCCGCCTGCACCGGCGAACAGGGTGCGCAACTCCTCGATCTTCTCATCGGCGGAGGCGTGACGCGCCTGACCGCTGGCAAAGTGCTTGCTCATCTCCTCATCATCACTGGCGATGATGTGGTTCTTCTCGGCCCGCACGGACTGCACCATGTCCTCCTTCAGGCGTGCGATGGTGAGCAGGGCCTGGTCGGCGATCGCCGGCATCTGCGCAGCGCGGTCCACCAGCATGGCGACGGCCTTTTCGGCCTGAGCAATCGCCTCCCGCGCTTCGTTCGACGACAGCTCACGGGCGCGCGCGTTGGAGTTGAGCATTGCGAGTTGGATAACCTGCGCGTTGTTCTCGACGTAGCCGGCCCAGGCGGCCTCGAACTCGGCGATGTCGGCGCTATCGCCATCACCGATGAGCTCCTTCAGGGTGGTGAGCTTCTGATCGATCTGCTGTCGGTTGCTATCGATGACGCCCTGGTAGCGCTCCACGACCACCGGATCTTCCGCGAGCACGATGTTCTTCTCGGAGCGAGCGATCTCCAACGCGAGGCGCTGGATGTCCTGGGCGGCAGTCACCCGCATCACGGACTCGGTGGCGAGGGACTTCAGTCGTGCGTTCATGCCGCCGAGCTTGTCGATGCCGATGTAGCCCAGGCCGCCGGCGAAGGCGAGGAGCAGCGTGAACGCACCTATGAGCTTGAGTTTGATGGTAAGTCGCATGCTGATCTCCTAGGCGCTCAGCGGCTTGGTGGATTCGATACTGGTGTCGAAGACGTTTTCGAGGTTCAAGATAATCGTCAGTCGCTCGCGGATCCGAGCGATACCCGTGATCAGCTTGCCGTTCCATTTGCTGCCGGCTTCCGGCAGCTTCTCTATCTTCAGGTCTTGCACGGGCTCGACGTTGTACACGGCGTCGACGGCCATCGCGACGCGGGTCGTCTCGCCCTCAACGAGCACTTCGAACACCACCGTGCGGGTGCTCTTGCCTTGATCTCGCGGGGGCATGCCAAAGCGGTAGCGCAGGTCGATCACGGGCACCACGTTGCCCCGCACATTGATCACGCCGGGCGCGAACTTGTCGGCGTGCGGCACGGGTGTCATGGAGACGATGTCGAGGATCTCCTGCACGCGCATCACGTTCATCGCGAAGCACTCACCGCCCAGCTCGAAGGTGAGCAGCGTGCTGAGGCTCTCCTCCTCGTCGGTCCCTTCGGCTGGCGGGGAGGTTTGGGGGGCAGCAGTGCTCATGCAGCACCTCGCGGTTTGCTACGGCGGTCGGTGGAGCCGGTCTTGGCGATGGGGATCAGGGCGCCCACATCGACGATCAATGCAACGCGTCCGTCGCCGAGGATCGTGCCGCCGGCGATGCCTCGGCAGTGGCGATGCAGGCGTGTCATCGGCTTAATCACCGTTTGGCGCTGGCCGATGATCTCGTCGACGACCAGCCCGAGGCGCTCACGGCCGACGCGTACCACCACCACACGGCGGTCCTGGCCCGGGGTGTAGGGGAAGTCGAACAGCTCGTGCATGCGTGCGAAGGGCACGTATTCATCGCGGATGGTGATCATGCGCCGGCTCTCGCTGGCCAGGTCCTCCTTGGCGCTGATGTCCACACACTCCTCGATGGCGTCCAGCGGCAGTACGAAGGCACCGCCGTTCACGTTCACGTGGAAGCCCTCGACGATGGCCAGGGTGAGCGGCAGGCGCAGGGTGATCCGGGTGCCGCGGCCCTGTTCGGTCTCCACGAAGATGCTGCCGCGCTGGTCCTGGATCGTGCGCCGGACCACGTCCATGCCGACGCCACGGCCGGACACGTTGGAGACCACCGTCGCGGTGGAGAATCCCGGCTCGAAGATCATCATCTGCAGCGTGGTATCCGGCACCTCCTGATCCTCCGTGAGCAGGCCGCGCTCGATGGCCCGTTCTCGCACCTTCTCGAGGTTGATGCCGGCGCCATCGTCGGTGATCGTGATGTGCACCTCGCCTCCCTCGTGACGGGCGGCCAGCTGCAGGCGCCCCTTCTCAGGCTTGCCCGCGGCGACGCGCGCCTCCGGGGACTCCAGACCGTGGTCCATGGAGTTGCGGATGAGGTGCACCAGGGGGTCGTTCAGCAGCTCGATGAAGTACTTGTCGATCTCCGTGTCCTCACCCAGCACCTCGAAGGCGATGCTCTTGCCGAGCTCCTTGCTCAAGGTGCGCGTGATCCGCCGGAACTTCGAGAACAGCAGGCCGATGGGCACCATGCGGATGTCGAGGGTGTCGTCGCGAAGGTTCGTGACGAGGCGATCGATATCCTCTGACACCGAGCGCAGAGCGGGATCCGAGTAACGGTCCGAGATGTCCGCGAGGCGCGACTGGGCGATCACCAACTCGCCCACCTGATCCATCAGGCTGTCGAGCTTCTCGGCGGAGACGCGAAGGCTCTCCGACCCCTTGCTAGCGCTTGCCGAAGCGGGTGCCTTGGCGGCGCTGTTCGGGCCTTCGCCGGGGGCGGGCTTTGCTTGTTCAGGTGGTTTGGCGGCTTGCGGCTCAGGCGAGGCAGGCGCTTGCGGGGTCTCGGCGTCGAGCTGTGTGATCTCGAGGGTGGCGTTGTCAGCGACGAAGACGAAGACGTCCTCGATGCGCTCGCGCCCGGCATCGCTCTCAAGATTGATCTCCCAGCCCAGGTGGCAGGCCGAGGGATCCAGGGAGCTCAGGGGCGGTACGCGGTCGCACAGCATTGAGGCGCTGATGGTCCCGAGTTCGCGCATCTCCTCGAGCAGCAGTAGCGGGTTGGTGCCGTAGCGGAAGGCGTTCTCTTCCGGGTAGAAGACGATGCGGTAGCTGTGCATCTCGCCGCTGCCGTCGTTGCCACCGTCTGAGGCGGCCTCGCTGGCCTGTTCGCCGTTGCTGGCGCTGCCGCTTGCCGAAGGCCCCATAGCCGCTTCCAGGCGCGCCGCGATCGGATCGCCGTCCGCCGGTTGCGCGCTGCCGTCCAGCAGGTGCGCGATGTGGTCTCCGGCTTCGAGGGAGATTTCGATCAACTCTGGCGTCAGGGCGACTTGCCCCGTGCGCACCGTGTCGAAGGCCGTCTCGAAGCGATGGGCGAAGGCCACGATGTCATCGAAGCCGAACATGCCGCCGGAACCCTTGATCGTGTGCAGGGCACGAAAGGCCTCATTGATCAGCTCGGCATCTTCGTTGCCGTCCTGCATGGCAAGCAGGGCGGTCTCCAGACGCGTCAAGAGCTCAGCGGCTTCCTCGCGATAGGTATCGCTCGGGTCGCGTCTGTTGGCGTCGCTCATGACCCGACCAGCTTCCTGACGACCGCGACCAGCTGTTCGTTCTTGAAGGGCTTGACGATCCAGCCGGTGGCGCCGGCCGCCTTGCCCTCCGCCTTACGGCTGTCTTGGCTTTCGGTGGTCAGCATTACGATGGGGCGGCCCGCGAAGCCCGCCTTTGCGCGAAGGCCTTTGATCAGGCCGATGCCGTCGAGGTTGGGCATGTTGAGGTCGGTGATCACCATGTCGACGGTTTCGTCAGCCTTGTCCAGGCCGTCCGCGCCGTCGACAGCGGTGACTACCTGGTAGCCAGCATCCTCCAACGTTAGCTTGACCATGTCGCGGATGGATTCGCTGTCGTCCACCGCCAAGATGCGTTTACTCACAGATTTGACTCCACAGTGGGGCGAGGTCGGGTTGCGTGCTAGCGCTGCTGTTAACTTGAGCGCCGCCTTCTTCCAGGAGGCTCCCGATGACATTAGTCGGAAGGCGTCCTCGCACGCGTTGGTCGAAGTCATCGCGGCTTTCCAGGTAGGTGGCGATGAGTAGCTGCAGGCCGGCGAAGTCGATCTGCTCCACGCGGTCCAGGTCCAAACCCTCAGACATGATTTTTGCCATTAGCGCCTGCGGCGATTCGGTGCTCATGGCTGAGATTGTCAGTTGCTTCATGCTCGGGATTCCCTGTGCGGTGTCGTACCTTGCAGCGGAGATTGCCAGCTAACAAAAATCAAAAACTCAGGGTGGTTCACGCTTTTCCTGGCGGTGCGGCAAGTACGATCGAAAACCGTGAATTCGCCGAGATTGGGCCCCCGTGGCGCCCCTTAGGATTCGGTGCTCACGATCACCACATCGGGCGAAACCAACTCCCATGCACAGCAGCGCCAGCGTATTGACGGTCACCGACTCCGCGGTAGAGGCCGTCGGATCGACCCTGCCTCCTTCCTTGACGCTCGAGGACCTCGCCGGCGTCAACAAATCGTTAGGGGACGTCTCCGCCGCCGTCGAGAGGACGTTTCTTGGCGCCAGCAAGCGCACGATGCAGACCTCCCGTGACCTGCGTCACGTGAGCCAGCTCGTCGAGAGCTTACTCACGCCCATCGAGTACTCGATGGAGGAGCAGATCAGCTCTCTCGCGGGGGATGCGCTGGCACTGCAGCCGAGCGCCGAGGAGTCGTCGACGGAGTGGGCGGCCATGCAGAACATCGCGCGCAAGGCGGAGGCGATGTGCGCCGAGCTCGAATCGCTTGACCGCTGCTACCAGATGTTCCCGGTGTTGCGCGTGCTTACGCAGATCCACGGCAGCTCGCTCGATGAGGAGAGTCGCGACCTCGACTGGTTCGCCGATGCCATCGGCAGCGAGGCGGATCGCGGCGGCCAGGTGGTCGGCAACCTGTTGGTGACGGTGAAGCGACAGGCCTCGAAGCTGCGCGGCTCGATTCGCCAGGCCTTCGAGGGAGAGCAGCACCTGCGCGATGCCCTGATCGAGTCCGAGTCGGTCATGCAGCGGTCCGCCGAGCGGATCGGGGCATACGAGCGCACGCAAGAGCGGGCGTTTCGCACGCTGCAGGAACGCCAACGCTCCATCAGCTCCGCCACCACTGAGCTGGTGTCGTCTATGCAGTTCCAGGATGCGTTCCGGCAGCGGGTGGAGCACGTCCAGCACGCCTTGGAGCAGCTTGCGTCCTTGCGTGAGAAGCACGTGCTCCCCGGCTTCGATGCAGACCGTGTGCTCGAGGGCCCTGAGCTCTCCGTCGCCCAGACGGTGCTGGTCAGCATCGTCAACGATCAGACCCATGCCCTGGCGCGAGACCTGGCGGCCGAGCACCAGCAGCTCGAAAGCGCCTTGAATCGCCTGGTGGAGCAGGTCGATGCCCTGGGGACGGACTTGGGCCGGGCCCTCGGCGGCTCGGACCGACAAGCGGCCGAGCACACGCTGGACTCCACGCTCAGAAACTACGCTGTCCAGGTAGGCACCCTGGGACGGGTGTTCCGCGGCCGCTCGGCGATCACCCGCTCCCTTCGCTCCGCGCTGACCGAGATGGATGCGGATCTGCTCGATCTCGAGCAGGTGGGGGAGGCGATCTTCCTGCTGGCGGTCAACGCGGTGGTACTGGCAGCGCGGCTCGGTGCGGAAGGTCGCGCGATCGAGCAGATCGCGCAACAGGTGCGCAGCAACAGCACGGAGGCGGGAACCGCCATTCGCCTGGTGCGCAAGTTGACCGATGAGCTGCGGGCCCTGTGCGTGCAGACCACCCAGGAAGATCAGCCCGCCTCATCGGTGGCCACCGCCGAGCAGGCGCATGGAACCCAAGCCCCTCACCCAGAGAGTGAGCTGGCCGACGACGCCTCAGCGCCAGATGCCGCAGAGGATGCGGTGAATGCCGTCGTGAGTTCCGACACCGACTTGCGCGCGCGCTCTGCAGAACTCATGGTGGCGCTCGAGCAACGCGGTGAGCGCAGCGATGAGGTGCTTGGCTTTTGTCGGAACATCTACACGGGATTCGCGGCCACGCGCAGCGAGTTCGCGAGCCTGCATCACGCCGTGCGCAGCCTGACCGCCACCAGTGCAGCCTGGGCCGCTCGCGCAGACGCGCACACGCTGGACCCGCAGCTACAGCCCAACCTGGTGCGGGCCCTGGCCGACTACTTCAACAAGCACTACACGATGGAGAGCGAGCGGATCACCCAAGGCTTCGCTCTGATGCTGGGCGATGAGGCGGCCGTTGAGCCGCCAAGCACGGACGCAGCGGTCGACGCCGGTGATGACGATGACGATCTGAGTGACATCTTGTTCTGAGTGGTGTCGCCGGCCCGCGGCCGGCGAGTCGCAGAGCTGGTTACGCCACGGGCGCCGCCCGGAAAACCGAAGAGGAACTGCCATGAAGCCGTCCTTGCTAGCGGCCGTGATGATGAGCTCCGCGCTCTCCCTGATGCCTACGCTCGGCGCCGCCCAAGCGGTGGACGAGGATCAGCTCGGCGCGTGGTACATGTACTTCTACGATGTCCGCTTCGAGGACTCTCGCTTTGGCTTCCAGGGCGACGGCCAATGGCGAAACTGGGACATCGCGGGCGATCTGGAGCAGCTGCTGCTGCGCAGTGGCGCCACCTTCACGCCGCAGGGTAGCAACACCACCTTCACCTTCGGCTACGCGAGCATCACCACCGGCTCCTTCGGGCCGAGCGATGCGAGCCAGCACGAGAATCGACTCTACCAGGAAGCGCTCATCCGCCAGCGCGCCGGGGCACGCGTGCGCCTGCGCCATCGCCTGCGAACGGAGCAGCGCTGGGTGGAAGACCAGGACTTCCGCACGCGCTTCCGCTACGCCCTGTTCGTCGACATTCCCCTCACCCAGCGCGACATGAACCCTGGGGCCTTCTACCTGGCCCTCTACGATGAGGTGTTCATCAACCTGGAGCGCAACATCGGCGATGGCCGCCGCGTGGATCGCATCGATCGCAACCGTCTCTACGGCGCCCTCGGCTACGTCGTCGGCAGCAAGCTCAAGGTGCAGGGGGGCGTGATGCTGCAATCGAGCGGGAGCATCGACAAGCCGCAGCTACAGCTCAGCTTGCACCAGTCCTTCCGCTGAGCCTGCGGGCGGGTCGGGCGGCGCTGGGTGCCCGCCCGAGTGTCGCTCAAGCGGTGTGGCCCCCGCGCTCGGTGAGCACCTGATCCGCCTGCACATCCGCATGGTAGGAAGATCGTACCAGCGGGCCACTGGCCACGTGGGTGAACCCCATGGCGTAGCCCTCCCGTTCGTACTCCGCGAATTCATCCGGATGCACGAAACGCTCCACGGGCAGGTGGTGGCGGGTCGGTTGTAGGTACTGGCCGATCGTGAGCATCTCGCAGTCGTGGGCGCGCAGATCGCGCATGACCTCGAGGATCTCCTCCCGACTCTCACCCAAACCTACCATTAGGCCAGACTTGGTCGGCACCGTGCGGTGTGCCGCGTGGAACTCGCGAATGAGATCCAGCGAGTGCTGGTAGTCCGAGCCTGGGCGCGCCTGGCGGTACAAGCGGGGCACCGTCTCCAGATTGTGGTTGAAGACGTCTGGCGGCGCGCGATGCATGATGTCCAGCGCCCGATCCATGCGGCCGCGGAAGTCGGGCACCAGCACCTCCACCTTGGTGGTGGGGCTGCGTTCGCGAATGGCCTGAATGCAGTCGACGAAGTGGCCGGCGCCACCGTCGCGCAGGTCGTCGCGGTCTACGGAGGTGATCACCACGTAGCGCAGGGCCATGGCACGGATCGTGTTGGCGAGGTTCACCGGTTCGTCCGCGTCGAGGGCCTTCGGTCGCCCGTGGGACACGTCGCAGAAGGGGCAGCGACGGGTGCAGATGTCGCCCATGATCATGAAGGTGGCCGTGCCCTTACCGAAGCACTCGGCGATGTTGGGGCAGGAGGCCTCCTCGCACACGGTGTGCAGGGCGTTCTCGCGCAGGATCTTCTTGAGGTCACTGACGGCCGAGGTGGCCGGCGATTTCACCCGGATCCAACTCGGCTTGCGCACGCGCTCGGTGGTCGGCTCCACCTTGACCGGAATGCGCGCCATCTTCTCCTCGGCGCTCATCTTGCGGCCGGGCTCGAGACGTTGCCCCCGGGCCGGTGGCGGCGCGGGCGGCGTGCGGGTGTCGCTCATGCGGGGTGTTCCTCGTGGGCACGGGGCGCGCAGGTCGGCGTCTGCTCGACGTAGCGCAGCGGTTGGCCCGTATTGTACGCCAGACGGCGCAGCAGTTCGGCGCTCAGGAGGTCGCCCATTCGCGCCACCGTGAGGTCCCTTGGGGCCCCCTCGTCGATCATCCGCGTCACCTCGAGGCCCTGGTATCCGCAGGGGTTGATGCGAGCGAAGGGGCTGAGGTCGGCGTTCACGTTCAGGGCGATGCCGTGGTAGCTGCAGCCGCGGCGGATGCGCAGGCCGATGCTGGCGATCTTGCGGCCCTGCACGTACACCCCCGGTGCGGCCGGATCGGCCGCGGCCTCGATGCCGAAGGGGGCGAGCACGCTCACCACGCTCTGCTCCAGGAGGCTCACCAGCGAGCGGGCGCCGAGGCCGTAGCGGCGCAGGGCCAGCAGCGGGTAGAGCACCAGTTGACCGGGGCCGTGGTAGGTCACCTGGCCGCCGCGGTCGGTATCGACGACGGGGATGTCATCGCCGATCACCAACACGTGCTCGCGCGAGGCGTTCAGTCCGAGGGTAAATACAGGAGGGTGCTCGACCAGCCACACCTCATCGGGGCCGTCGCTGTCGCGCTCGCTGGTGTAGCGGGCCATCGCCTCGCGGGCGTGCGCGTAGGCGACTTCGCCCACGCGGCACAGATGCACGGCACCCGGTGTTGGCGTCACAGGGCCCACAACACCTCATCGCTTGCCGTCAAGGCGGCGTAGGCAGCGTCCAACTGGTCCTTGCTGTCGGCGCGCACGGTGGCCGTGATCGACGTGTACTTGCCGCCGCGGCTCGGGCGCTCGGCGACGCCGCTGCGTTCCACGGACGCGAAGTGGCGGTCCAGGATGCCGAGCACGATCGCGCGAAAACTCCCGGCGCCGTCGCTGTCCTGGCCGATCACCTTGATGGGGAAGTCGACGGGGTATTCGAGGGGCGTCTCCTCCAGCGCCTTCAGGCGATTGGCTTGGGACAGCACGCGCGGCGGCGTGTCGTTGCCGTTCTGGTTGGTCATAACGCTCCTCCTTCTTCGAGTTCCTACTAGTGATGGCGTCCCGGCTCAGGCCCGGTGTGCGCCTGGCCCTCCTGCGGCGATCGACGCTTGGTAGCGGGACCATGCATCGTGCCAGTGGTGACCGGGCCGGCCGTCGCCGATGGCGTGCTCATCGAGCCGCGTCACCGGCAGCACTTCGCGCGTCGTGCTGGTGATCCAGACCTCCTCGGCCTCGCGCAAGGCCGGCAGGGGAATCGGCCGCCTCTCGCAGCGTACGCCAGCCTGGGCGGCCTGCTCCAGCACCCAGTCGCGAGTGACGCCCGGCAGGATATCGGGGCCGTCGGGCGGGGACACAAGGGTGTCGTCGATCCAAGCCAGCACGTTGCTGCTCGAGCCCTCGTGCACGAGCCCGTCTCGATGCAGGAGCGCTTCGGCCGCGCCGGCCGCGCGAGCCCCTTCCCGCGCCAGGACGTTACCGATCAGGGAATTGGTCTTGATGTGGCAGGCGCGCCAACGCAGGTCATCGAGGGTGACGGCGTGCAGCCCGGTCTCTCGTGCCGTTCGTGGCGGCGCCGGGCTCTCCATGAGCATCACCAGGACGCGCGGCTTGATGCTGGCGGGGAAGGTGTGAGCGCGCTTGGGGCTGTCACCTCGGGTGACCTGAATGTACACGGCAGCCCTGGCCGGCACCTGCCCCGCGTTGGCGGCGAGCAGGTCCTGCAGCAGGATGGCCCAGTCCGTCGACGCGAGCGGATTGGGGCACGCGATCGCCTGCAGGCTCCGCGCCAGGCGTTCTAGGTGGCGATCGGCGAGGAACAGCGCGCCGTCGTAGGCGGCGATGACTTCGTAGACGGCATCACCGAACAGAAAGCCTCGGTCGAGCACGGGAACCCGCGCCTCGGCGATGGGTAGGAACTCGCCGTCGAGGTAAACCCTACCGACCACATCGGTCACCTAGTCGAACCACATCATCACCTGATCCCAGGTGCGCTTGGCGAAGCTGCCCGGCGGCACCGGAGTCAGGGTGTAGAGCTCCGTATCGACCACCGTCTCGCCGTCCAGCATCACCTGCAGCTGGCCGAGCGTCTCGCCGCCATCGACCGGCGCGATGGCGCGCTCGCTCACGGTGGTGCTCGCTTGCAGGCGGTCGTAGCTGCCGCGGGGGATCGTGATCCACAGGTCTTGCTGCACACCCAGGGGCACCTCGTCGACCTCGCCCTTCCACACCTTGACGCTGGCGATCGTCTCGCCCATGCCGTAAAGGCGGTGGGTGGCGTAGTAGCGGAAGCCGTAGTTCAGCAGGGCGCGGCTGGCGCTGGCGCGGGCGTTCGCCGACTTGGTGCCCATCACCACCGAGATCAGTCGCTGCCCCTCGCGTTCGGCGGAGGCGGCCAGGCAGTAGCCCGCTGCGGCGGTGTAGCCCGTCTTCAGGCCATCGGCGCCGTCGAAGTTGCCGAGCAGGGGGTTGCGGTTGCGCTGGGGCTTCTTGATGGGACCGAACTTGAACTCCCGTTCTGAGTAGATGGCGTAGTACTCGGGGAAGTCGGCGATCAGCCGCCGCGACAGCTTCGCCACGTCGCGCGCGGTGACGCGATGGCGCTCGGCGGGCATGCCGGTGGCGTTACGAAACTGGCTGTTGTTGAGGCCCATGGCGCGGGCCTGCTGCTCCATGCGCAGGGCGAAGGCGTCTTCCGTGCCCGCGATGTGTTCTGCGAGGGCGACGCTCGCATCGTTGCCCGACTGCACGATGACACCGCGGATGAGATCCTCGACCCGCACCCGATCGCCCACCTCGATGAACATCTTAGAGCCCCTCATGCGCCAGGCGCGCTCGCTCACGAGCACCTCCTCATCCAGGCGCAGGCGGCCGTCGCGCAGCTCCGTGAACACCAAGTAGGCAGTCATCAGCTTCGTTAGGCTGGCGGGGGGCACCACGCGATCTGCATCGTGTTCGGCCAGCACCTTGCCGGTCTGAAAGTCGATGAGGATGTAGCTGCGTGCATCGACTTGTGGTGGCGCGGGCACAGGCAGGGACGGGAGCTGCGCCATCGCGCTGCCAGCGGCGATCAGGAACAGTGGGATGAGCAATAATCGGGAGCACATCGAACGCATGCGGGAACCTTGAGCCTCTCGGCAGTTGGAGCTGACCGGTGGCGCTGCTAGGGGAGCGATCCACCCGCGCAGCCGCCGCTACTAGTAGCCGGTCAGGAATGTATCGGTAATGCTCGCGAGCCGCATCCGTTCGACGATTTCGTCGTAGGCGCGGACATCTGAGAAGGGTCCGACCCGTACGCGAAACGCCGGTTCCGGCGGCGAGGCACGGTGGACCACTACGTTCTCGAACCCCAGCGCCTGCAGGCGTGAGCGCATGCGCTGCGCGTTGGTGGCATCGGAGAAGGCGCCCACCTGCACGAAGAACTCCGCGAAGCCTTCGCTCGGTGGCGCGGTTTGCACCGTTTGCTGGACGACGGGTTCGGTCGGCGTGTACGCCGCCGTGGTCGCGGCGACCGTGGGCGCTGGTGCTGGGGGCTCCGCTGGCGGCGGAACCACTTGCACCTCGACCAGGCCCGTTCCCGGGCCGATCAGCTCCAGGCGCCGGGCGGCTTCGTAGCTCAGGTCGATCAAGCGGTTCTTGACGAAGGGGCCGCGATCGTTGACGCGCACGACGATGGCGCGCCCGTTGGCCAGGTTGCGCACGCGCACGTAGGTGGGGATCGGCAGGGTCTTGTGGGCGGCGCTCAGCGCGTACATGTCGTAGATCTCGCCGCTCGCCGTCGGCCGACCGTGAAACTTCGACCCGTACCAGGAGGCGACGCCACGCTCGCGGTAGTCGCTGGCTTGCGTCATCACGTAGTAGCGCTGCCCCATCACTTCGTAGAACGGGGCGTTGCCGGCGCGGCTGACGCGCGTGCTCGCCTGGGCGCGGCTGGCGCCAGCGCTGCTACTGCTACCGCCGCCGGTGCTGGCGCAGCCCGCGATAAGCAGCGCGAGCGCGAGTACCGAAGGGATGCCGAGCAGCCAGGGTTGCCGGCGATGTGCGCCGGTGCTGCTCACCGGGCCGCTTGCGCCAACTGGTCGGCGACCGAGTTGCCGAGGGTCACCACCGCCATCGCGTAGAGCACGCTGTGGTTGTAGCGCGTGATGACGTAGAAGTTGCGCAGGCCCACCCAGTACTCGGGGCCGTCGTCGCCGTCGAGTTGCATGAAGACCGCCTTGGCGTCGTCCGCCAGCGACTCATCGATGCGCAGGCCGGTGGCGCGCAGGCTCCCCACCGTGTGCGAGAGGGCGAGCTTGGTCTTGGGCAACGACGCGGGGTCGGTGCCCTCGGCGAGGGTGGCGGGAACCACGATCGGCTCACCGGGCCGCCAGCCGTGTTCGTCCAGGTAGTTGCCGATGCTGCCGATGATGTCCGGCCAGTTCTGCCACAGGTCTCGGCTGCCATCGTCGTTGGCGTCCACGGCGTAGGCCATGTAGGAGCTCGGCATGAACTGGGGGGCGCCCATCGCGCCCGCGTAGGAGCCCATGGCCGTGCGCGGATCGAGATCGCCCGCGTGGGCCAGCTCGAGGAATCGGGTCAGCTCGCTGCGGAAGAACTTGGCGCGCGGTGGGTAGGCGAAGGCCAGGGTGCTGAGCGCGTCGATCACGCGGTAGCCGCCCTGGGTGGTGCCGTAGTTGGTCTCGATGCCGAGGATGGCTACGAACACCCGCGGCGGAATGCCGTAGCGTTCCGCCGTGGCGTCCAGGGCCTCGCGCTGGCTGGCCCAGAAGCGGGCGCCGGCGCTGATGCGCGGTTCGCGCACGAACAGATCGCGGTAATCATGCCAGGGCTTGGTGCGCTCTGCGGGGCGGCTGATGGCCTTCACGATCGACGATTTGATCTGCGCTTCGGCCAGTAATTCCGTTAGCCATGCGCTGTCGATGGAGCGTTCGCGGGCAGTGGTGTCGATGAATGCGGCGACGTCGGCGTCGGCCACATCCAGGGCGTGGGCCACGTTGGCGGCGGCGCCGAGCGCCAGCGTCAACCAAGCGGCACAGGAGAGTCCTTTCCTCACCTCGAGAGCAGCCTCCGGTGTGTCTGCACGGACATGAGGATACCGAAACCGGCCATGATGGTCACCATGGAGGTGCCGCCGTAGCTCACCAACGGCATGGGCACGCCGACCACGGGCAGCAAGCCGCTCACCATGCCCGTATTGACGATCAGGTACACGAAGAAGGTGAAGCTCAAGCTGCCGCTCAGCAGGCGCGAGTAGGTGTCTTGCGCTTGCACCGCGATCATCAAGCCGCGGCCGATCACCAGGGCGTAGGCGGTGAGCACGGTGAGCACGCCCATGAGGCCGAATTCCTCGCTGAGGACGGCGAAGATGAAGTCGGTGTAGGGCTCGGGCAGGAAGTCCAGGCTCGCCTGGCTGCCGTTGGTCCAGCCCTTGCCGAACAGTCCCCCGGAGCCGATCGCGATCTTCGATTGAATGATGTGGTAGCCGCTGCCGAGGGGGTCGCTCTCGGGGTTCAGAAAGGTGAGCACGCGTTCCTTCTGGTAGTCGTGCAGGTAGACGAACCACAGCGCGGGCGCGGCCGCGGCGGCGGTCAGCCCGCCGGCCATGATCAGGCGCCAGCTGAGGCCGCCCAGAAAGAGCACGATCAGGCCGCTGACCGCGATGAGCAGGGCCGTGCCGAGGTCTGGCTGCAGGGCGATCAGGGCGGCGGGCACCATGACCATGGCTAGGGCTAGAAACATGATCATGAGCGAGGGCGGCAACGGTCTCGAATGGAGTAGCCATGCGACCGCCATCGGCACCGCTAACTTCATGATCTCCGAGGGCTGGAAGCGCATGAAGCCAAGGTCGAGCCAGCGCTGGGCACCGCCACCTTCATCGCCCAGGAACAGGACGGCGACGAGCAGCCCCGTCCCGCCGAGGAACGCCCAAGGCGACCAGATGCGCAGGTAATTGGGCGGGATCTGGGCGATCACCAACATGGCGAAGAAGGCGAGTCCGAGGCGTACGGCCTGGCGGATCAGCAGGTAGTCGCTCTGGCCGCTGGCGCTGTAGAGCACGACCAGGCCGAGGGCGCACAGCGCCAGCAGGGCGAGGAGCAGGGGGAGATCCAGATGGAAGATGCGAAAGAGTGCCCCCGCGCGGCTCGGATTGGCAGTGCCGTCGGCGTAGCCGGTGGAGAGAGGGTTGGCACTGCTCACGCGCCTACTGCCCCGCTACCGTGCCCGCCGCGGGCGTTGCCGGCAGCAGGAAGGCATCCATGACCGTGCGCGCGATGGGCGCGGCGACCCGGCTGCCGCTACCGCCGTTCTCGACGATCACGGCGACGGCGATCTGCGGGTCCTCGAAGGGGGCGAAGGCGACGAACCACGCGTGGTCGCGCAGGGCCTCGGCGATCTCCTCCTCGTCGTACTCGTCGTCCTGGGCGACGGTGAAGACCTGCGCGGTGCCGGACTTACCCGCCATCAGGTACGGGCTCGAACGCCCCATGGCGCGGGCCGAACCGCGTTGCCCGTGCACCACCCCCTGCATCGCCAGCAGCACCTGCTGCCAGGCCTCGGGGGTGGCCTCTAGCGGGGCCAGCTTCTGCGGGGGTTGGGCGTGCATGCGCCCGTCCTCCTCATCGCGCACGGCCTCGACGATGCGCGGGGCGTAGCGCTCCCCCCGGGCGCCGAGGATCGCGGTGGCGCGGGCCAGTTGCAGCGGCGTGCTCAGCATGTAGCCCTGGCCGATGCCCGCGATGACGGTCTCACCCGGGAACCACACCTGATCGGCGCGGCGACGGAAGGCGGTGCGCTTCCATTCGGTGGAAGGCACCAAACCCGCGTGTTCGCTACCGATGTTGAGGCCGCTGCGCGAGCCGAGGCCGAAGCCGGTCAGGAACTCGTGCATTACGTCGACGCCAAGGCGTGTCGCCAACTCGTAGAAGTACACGTCGCAGGATTGCTCGATCGCCGAGCGCAGATTCACATGGCCGTGGCCCTGCGGCTTCCAGTCGCGGTAGCGATGCGAATCACCCGGCAGTTGGAAGTAGCCGGGACACCATTGGGCTTCGGTGCTGTCGGCGACCTGTAGGGTGAGGCCCGCGAGCCCCAGGATCGGCTTGATCGTCGAGCCCGGGGGGTATGCGCCCTGCAACGCGCGGTTGAACAGGGGCTTGTCATCGCTGCGCACGAGCAGATCGTACTGCGCCTGGGACAGGCCGGTGCCGAACAGGTTGGGGTCGAAGGCCGGGCTGGAGTAGAGGGCGATGACCGAGCCGTCCTTGGGCGAGACGGCCGCGATCGCGCCACGCCGGCCTTGCAGCGCCGAGGCGGCGGCCCGCTGCACGCGCACGTCCAGGGTCAGCATGATGTCCCGGCCCGCCTGGGGCGGATCGTTCTTCAAGGTCTTGAGGGAGCGGCCCTGGGCGTTGACCAGGATCTGGCGATAGCCCGGCCGGCCCTGGAGCGTGTCTTCGAGGGCGCGCTCGATGCCCGTGCGACCGGTGTGGGTGGTGCCTGCGTAGCGCGCCGACTCGAGGCGCTCCAGGTCGCGTTGGTTGAGGCTGGCGACGTAGCCCACGGTGTGTGCGGCGATGCTGCCGAGGGGATAGCGCCTGGCCAGGCGTGCGCGCACGTCGACGCCGGCGAAGAACTGCCGCTGCACGGCGAACTGAGCAACTTCCTGTTCCGTTAGCTGGTACTTCAGCGGCACCGGTTCGAAGCGTCGATGACGCTTGTAGTCGCGTCGGAAGCGTTCCAGGTCACCCTCGGAAAGGGAGATCACGTGACTCAGGCGCGCCAGCGTTTCGTCGAGGTCATCAACGTCTTCCGGCGTGATCTCCAACTGGAAGGAGGGCAGGTTGTCGGCGATGCGGATACCGTTGCGATCGCTGATCAGGCCGCGCGTGGGCGGGATCGGTTCGATCTTCACGCGGTTGCCTGTGGAGAGGGCTTGGTAGTGCTCGTGGTTGAGCACCTGGAGGAACGTGAGGCGCCCGACCAGGGCCAGCACCGCGACCAGGGCGAGCAGCGCCGCCACCGCCATGCGCGTGGTGTAGAGACGGACCTCCCGGTCCGTGTCCTTTATGTTGCGTCCGTCTTGGGCACTCATCGTCGGGTGGGTAGCGCCGTCGGGCGCTCAGCTGTCGCTGGCGGTGGTGGCGACGCGGGTGCTGCTCACGAGGGCGAGCAGCGGCCAGAGCGCGAGCACGGTGGCCGCGCTGGTGAAGCGGGCGATGCCGCCGGTGGGTTGGCCGGCGAGGCCGTCGACCCACATGAGCAGGAATTCGTAGAGGGCAGCGAGCAGGGCCACGCTGGCCGTCTGGTGGCTGATCGGCGACACGCGCATGCGCAGGCGGAAGCGCTGAGCCAGGGCTGCGACGATGGTCAGGGCCAGGGCGTGTTGGCCGAGGAACGTGCCCTGCAGGGCGTCGAGCAAGATGCCGCAGACCCAGGCGGCGATCAGGCCGAAGCTCTCCGGTCGACGGAGCACCCAGTAGACGATGAGCATCGGCAGCCATGGCGGCCGTGCAAGTTCGATCTCGGGTGGCAGGGGCATCACGCTCAGGGCGAGGGCGAGGATCACCGAGATGACGATGATCCCGGTGGCCGTCTTGCTGGCGCCGCCAGTCATCGCTCCAGGGTGCTGGCGGTCAGGGCGCTGCTTGCGCTCTTCGCGTCGGCGTCTTCCTTGGTCGACGGGGCGTTGCTGGCGTCCGCCGTGAGCGTGGCGGGGGTGTCGGTGCCCGGTTGCGACGACACGAGCAGGAGCTCGCGGGTTTGGTTCAGACGTGCGGCGGGCTCCGCCTCGACGGTGGCGAAGGACTCGTCACCGTGGTGGTCGATGGATGTCACTCGCGCGACCGGGTAGTTGGCCGGGAAGCTTCCCCCGAGGCCGGAGGTGACGAGTAGGTCGCCCTCTCGAATATCGGCGGACTTGGGCACGAAGGGCAGGCTCAGGCGGCCCGTGTCACCCGTGCCGTAGGCGATCGTCAGCAGGCCCGTGCGATTGATCGCCACCGGGATGGCGTGGCTGGGGTCGCTGATCAGGATCGCTTCGGAGGTCATGTCGTCGGCGCGCAGGACCTGGCCCACGATGCCCTCGGCATTGACCAGGGCCTGACCCGGGAAGGCGCCCGCGTGGAGACCACGGTCGATGACGACGCGGTGGCGGAAGCGATCGTCGATGTCGACAGCCATGATCTCGCCGTGCAGAACGCGGTCGCTGATGCGGGCTGTTGAGTCCATCAACGCTCGCAGGCGTGCGTTCTCCGCTTCGAGGGCCGACAGGCGGAGCAGGCCTACGCCGAGCTCCTGTTGGCGCTGGCGCAGGGCCGCGTTCTCTCGACGCAGGCTGCGTTGATCTCGAAAGTTGTCGCCAAGCCAAGCGATCATCGAGGTCGGCGCGTCGACCACCAGTTGCACGGGGTAAACGACCGCTGACAGCACGCGGCGGATCTGATCGAGGTGGTGGAAGCGCGCGTCTGCCCACATGAGGCAGACGGACATCACGCCGAGGAGCACCAGCCTCAGGCCGAGGTTGCCGCGATGGAAGCGAGGGTTGGGCTGATGATCGTCGTACGTCACAGCTCGGTGGTGCTCGGCAGCCTGTGTGTTGCAAGAATTACTTCACAATTCCCGCCGTTTTACAGGGCAATGCAAACACTTACAAGTGTTAGATCAATAAATTGCGCCTGATAACGACGTTATGTGTTCAATTCGCGGGCACCCGATGCTCGTTTCGTGCGCCAGTTCAAAACGATGCTGCGTTTGGCGCTGTGCTTTCGATCCAGCGCCTAGTCGAGGCTGAAGATGCCAGGCCCCTGTTCGTCCAGCAGTTCCAGGGCGCGGCCGCCACCTTTCGCCACGCAGGTCAGGGGGTCCTCGGCGACCAGCACGGGCAAGCCGGTTTCTTCCTGCAGGAGCTTGTCCAGGTCGCGTAGGAGGGCGCCACCGCCCGTGAGCACGATGCCCCGCTCGGCCACGTCCGCGCCGAGTTCCGGCGGCGTCTTCTCGAGCGCCGTCTTCACGGCGCCGACGATGCCCTGGAGGGGCTCTTGCAGGGCTTCGAGAATCTCGTTGCTGTTCAGGGTGAAGGAGCGGGGCACGCCTTCGGCGAGGTTGCGGCCCTTGACGGAGATCTCCAGCACTTCACGCCCCGGGTAAGCGGAGCCGATCTCGTGCTTGATGCGCTCGGCCGTGGCGTCGCCGATGAGGATGCCGTAGTTGCGGCGCACGTAGCTCATGATGGCTTCGTCGAAGCGGTCGCCGCCAATGCGGACCGATTCAGCGTAGACGATGCCGTTGAGGGAGATCACAGCCACCTCTGAGGTGCCGCCGCCGACGTCGAGCACCATCGAGCCGCGGGCCTCGTGCACGGGCATGCCGGCGCCGATCGCCGCCGCCATCGGCTCGTGGATCAGGTGCACCTTGCGGGCACCCGCGTGGACGGCTGAATCCTCGATCGCCCGTCGCTCGACGGGGGTCGATCCGTAAGGTACGCACACCAGCACCCGCGGTGAGGGGCGCATGAGGCGGCTCGCGTGGGCCCGCCGGATGAAGTACTGGAGCATCTTCTGGGTGACCACGAAGTCGGCGATCACGCCGTCCTTCATGGGCCGGATCGCCCGGATGTTGCCCGGGGTGCGGCCCAGCATCAGCTTGGCTTCCGTGCCGACCGCACACACGCTCTCGCCGCGGCCAGCGTTCTCTTTGATGGCCACCACGGAGGGTTCGTCGAGGACGATGCCGACACCGGGCGCGTAGATAAGCGTGTTGGCGGTGCCGAGGTCGATGGAAAGGTCGTTGGAGAAGTAACCGCGCAGAGTCTTGAGCATGGTTCACGCGTGGCAATGGTGAAGCCCTCCACGATAGCAACGGGTGTCACCATGAGCAAGGCGCGTGTATCATCCGGCGCGTCTCCGGATCCCTTTATTTTGAGGATAAGGCGCCATGTCCCTCACCCCCGACGAGGTCAAAAAAATTGCTTACCTGGCACGCCTGTCCATAGGCGAGGAGCAGGTGCCCGAGTTCGTCGGCAGCCTCTCGCGCATCATCGACTTCGTCCAGCAGCTCGACGCTGCCGATACGCAGGGTGTGCAGCCGATGGCCCATCCGGTGCCGAGCACCCAGCGCCTGCGCGTCGATGAGGTGAGTGAGAGCGACCAGCGCGAGCGCTACCAGCGCAACGCCAGTAGCGTGCAGGACGGGCTGTACCTGGTCCCACGCGTCATCGAGTGATGGCGCGAGTGCCGTTCATCGCCCCCCCGACCCGCATTCCGCCGAGACGCTGCCATGCATGACCGATCCCTGTCCGAGCTGGCCACCGCCCTGCGCGCCCGGGAGGTGAGCGCCGTCGAGCTGGCGCGCCATTTCCTGGATCGGATCGCGGCCCGCAACCCCCGCCTGAACGCGTTCATCACCGTCACCGAAGCCCAGGCGATGGCCCAGGCCGAGGCCGCCGACGCGCGGATCGCGGCGGGTGAAGGTGGACCGCTCACGGGCGTGCCGATTGCCCACAAGGACCTCTTCTGCACGCAGGACGTGCGCACCACCTGTGCGTCGCGCATGTTGGAGAACTTCATCGCCCCCTACGACGCGAGCGTGGTGGAACGCCTCGGCGCGGCCGGTTGCGTGATGCTCGGCAAGACCAACATGGATGAGTTCGCGATGGGCTCCTCCAACGAGAACAGCTACTTCGGTCCGGTGCGAAACCCCTGGGACGAGGCGCGCGTGCCGGGCGGGAGTTCCGGCGGATCGGCGGCCGCCGTCGCCGCCCGACTGGTCCCCGGCGCCACGGGCACGGACACGGGCGGTTCGATTCGCCAACCCGCGGCGCTCACGGGCATCACCGGGGTCAAGCCCACCTACGGCGCGGTCCCGCGCTACGGCATGGTGGCCTTCGCTTCCAGCCTCGATCAGGGGGGCACGCTCACCCAGAGTGTGGCGGATGCGGCGCTTATGCTCGACGCCATGTGTGGCTTCGATCCGCGCGACAGCACGAGCGTCGACCGACCGATGGGCGGCTACGCGTCGGCGATCGCCGACGCGGAGCGCCTCGACGGCCTCAAGGTCGGGCTGCCGGCGGAATTCTTCGGCGATCAACTCGATGGCGCCATGCGTGCGCCCCTCGAGGCGGCGATCGCGACCCTGCGCGAGCTCGGCGCCACGGTGGTGGAGGGCGTGAGCCTTGCGAACATCGGCCTGTCCGTGCCGGCCTACTACGTCGTCGCTCCCGCCGAATGCTCGTCCAACCTCTCGCGCTTCGACGGGGTGCGCTACGGCTACCGTTGCGAAGACCCGAAGGACCTGCTCGATCTCTACACGCGCAGCCGCGGGGAAGGCTTTGGCGATGAGGTGAAGCGTCGCATCATGACCGGCACCTACGCCCTCTCTGCCGGCTACTACGACGCCTACTACCTGAAGGCGCAGCAGGTACGCCAGCTGATCGCCGCCGATTTCGCGGCTGCCTTCCAACAGGTGGACGTGCTGCTCGCGCCGACCTCGCCGACGCCCGCATTCCCCCTCGGGGAAAAGACCGACGATCCGATCACCATGTACCTGAACGACATCTACACCATCGGCGTCAGCCTCGCGGGCCTGCCAGGCATGTCCGTGCCGTGCGGGATGGTCGAGGGCTTGCCGGTGGGGCTGCAGGTCATCTGTCCGCACTTCGAGGAGGCGCGGATGCTGCGCGTCGGCCATGCCTACCAGCGGGCGACGGATCACCATTCGCTCGCCCCCGAGGGGGCGATGTCATGAGCTGGGAGGTGGTCATCGGGCTCGAAGTCCACGCCCAGCTGCTCACCAGCGCCAAGATCTTCTCCGGCTCATCGACGGCGTATGGCGCCGAGCCTAATACGCAAGCTAGCCTTATCGATCTTGGATATCCCGGCGTGTTGCCCGTGCTGAATGCGCGAGCGGTGGAGATGGCGGTGCGTCTGGGGTTGGCGATAGATGCCCAGGTCGCCCATCGGTCGGTCTTTGCGCGTAAGAACTATTTCTACCCCGATCTGCCCAAGGGTTATCAGATCTCTCAGTACGAGCTGCCGATCGTGGGTAAGGGCCATCTGGATATCGCCCTCGACGACGGCAGCACGAAGCGCATCGCCATCACCCGTGCGCACCTCGAGGAAGATGCGGGTAAGTCGTTGCACGAGGACTTCGACGGACAGTCCGGCATCGACCTCAACCGTGCCGGTACGCCCCTGCTGGAGATCGTCTCCGAGCCCGATCTTCGTAGTGCCAAGGAGGCGGCGGCCTACCTGCGCAAGTTGCGAACGTTGGTGCAGTATCTCGGTATCTGTGACGGCAACATGCAGGAGGGCTCCCTGCGCTGCGATGCGAACGTGTCCATTCGTCGTCTCGGGGATGAGAAGCTGGGCACGCGGGCGGAGCTCAAGAACCTGAACTCCATTCGCTTCCTCGAGCGCGCCATCAACTATGAGGTGGAGCGGCAGATCGATGTGATCGAGGGCGGCGGTCAGGTGGTGCAGGAGACTCGCCTCTACGACGAAGGCAAGGACGAGACGCGCTCCATGCGTAGCAAGGAGGAGGCGAACGACTACCGCTACTTCCCCGACCCGGACTTGCTGCCCGTCGAGATTGATGACGCCTACATCAACGAGGTGCGGTCGAGCCTGCCCGAGCTTCCCGAGGCGAAACTGGCGCGCTTCGAGGCGGAGTACGGCCTGTCCGCCGATGATGCGGACCTTCTCACCGTGAGCCGAGCCATCGCCGACTACTTCGAGGCGGTGGTGGTGCAGGTGGGGCAGGGCAACGCCAAGCTCGCCGCCAACTGGGTGATGGGGGAGCTCTCCGGGGCCCTCAACAAGGACGGTCTGGAGATAGGCGAGAGTCGGGTGTCGGCCGAGCAGCTCGCCGGGCTCCTGAGTCGGGTGCTCGACAACACGATCTCCGGCAAGCTCGCCAAGCAGATCTTCGAAGCCATGTGGGCTGGCGAGGGCGATGCCGATGCGGTGATCGAGGCGAAGGGCCTGAAGCAGATCACCGACAGCGGCGCCATCGAAGCGATGGTAGACGAGGCAATCGCCAATAATCCTAAACAACTGGAGCAATACCGTGCCGGCAAGGAGGCCCTCCTGGGGTACTTTGTCGGGCAGGTGATGAAGGCGAGCAAGGGTAAGGCGAACCCGGCTCAGGTGAACGAACTGTTGAAGGCGAAGCTCAATGCCACTGACGGGTGAGCCCCCCGCGCCGCCGCGCGACGATGAGGAAGACGAGAACACGCGTCGCGTAGAGCGCCATCCCGATAAGGTACGGCGCTTCGTCTTCGAGGACACGCCGGTGCGCGGGCAGCTCGTCGACCTCACGGAGAGCTGGAAGGCGGCGCTGGCCTCGCGGCCCTACGCCATTCCCGTGCGTGAGGTGCTCGGTCAAGCCATGGGGGCGGTGGCCCTGCTGGCCTCGTCGCTCAAGTTCGATGGCCGCATGACCCTTCAGGTGACGGGCGAAGGTCCCCTGCGGATGTTGGTGGTTCAGTGTCGCAGCGATCTGACCATGCGTGCGATGGCGCACGCGGAGGATCGGGCGCGCGAGGTGAGCAGCTTCCGCGATCTGGTGGGCGAGGGCCGCCTCGTGCTCAGCATCGAAGCCGACGACGGTCAGCGCTATCAGGGCATCATCGCCCTCGACCGACCGACCTTTGTGGCGTGCCTAGAGGATTACTTCGCCAACTCCGAGCAGCTTCCCACGCGCTTATGGCTGTCCGCCCATCGCCAGCGCGTGGTGGGCCTGCTGTTGCAGCAGATGCCCCTGGAGGAAAACGCGTCTGAGGCGAGCGAGATCGAGGCGGGCAATCACTGGAATCGCCTGCAGGGCCTGGTCGACGTGACGCCGCCCGACGTGTTGCCCCGTCACGGCGACGAAGCGCTCCTGCGCCAGCTCTTTCCGCGCGACGATGTGCGGCTGTTCGATCCATCGCCTGTGCAGTTCCACTGTCCGTGTTCGCGCGAGCGCATCGAGCGCGTGCTGCGCATGATGGGGCGCGAGGAGGTGGACGCGGAGATCGCCGAGAGCGGCTCCCTCAGCGTGTCCTGCGAGTTCTGCGGTCGCAGCTACGCCTTCGATGGCGACGATGTGGTCGAGGTGTTCGCCCGCGGTGACGAGCGCCCTGATGGCAGCGACGTCACCTTGCACTGATCCGGCCACAGGAAAGCACGATGAACACCACCACCGGCACCCACGAGTACGTGGATGATCCGCGCAACGCGACGATCCTGATCAACGTCAACGGTGAGCTGGTGCCTCGGGCGCAGGCCACGGTATCGGTGTTCGATTCCGGATTCATCCTGGGCGATGGCGTGTGGGAGGGGCTGCGCGTGCACGACGGGGGCATCGCCTTCCTCGATCAGCACCTCGGTCGCCTGTTTCAGGGCGCCAAGGCGATCGACATGGACATCGGTCTCACGCCAGAGGAGTTGACGACGCGCCTGTTCGATACCCTTGCGGCCAACCAGATGCACGACGGCGTGCACATCCGGCTCATGGTCACGCGCGGGATCAAGGCGACGCCGTACCAGGATCCGCGGGTGACCATCGGCAAACCGACCGTGGTGATCATCGCCGAGCACAAGAATCCTCTGCCGAGCACCGTGGAGGAGGGCATCCGCCTGTTCACGGTTCACGTGCGGCGAGGGTATCCCGACGTGCAGGACCCTGGCCTGAACTCCCACAGCAAGCTCAACTGCATCACCGCCTGTATTCAGGCGGCCAAGGCGGGCGCCGACGAGGCGTTGATGCTGGACCCGCACGGTTTCGTCGCCACCTGCAACAGCACGCACTTCTTCATCGTGCAGCCCGATGGCGAACTCTGGACATCGACGGGCGACTACTGCCTGGGCGGGATCACGCGGGCCAACGTCATCGCCCTGGCTCGCGAGCAGGGCATGACCGTTCGCGAGCGCAACTTCACCCTGACCGACGTGTACTCGGCGGCCGAAGCGTTCGTCACGGGCACCTTCGCCGGGTTGGTGCCGGTGACGGAGGTGGACGGCCGCGCCTTGACGCCTCGGCGCGGTCCCCTGGTGGAGCGGCTCCAGCAGGCCTACCAGGCCTGGCTCAGCCGGCATTTGGTGCGCGCGAACGCGTCCTAGGATCGCGGCAGAGTCCACTGGCGCGTGCGGCGGCTACCTTCCTAACACTCTGAAATAAAAGTCTATTCAGACGGTGCTGCCGGCCTGCGTCCAGCGTCAGGGCGGCGAGCTGAGTGGCCGATCCTCGACGCTTGTGCGGTCTTTTGAACCGCGTCGTTTGCAAAGTATAAAGATATCTGCATACTCGCATTCATGGGCGAGTCGCTGACGCACACGATCGAGAGCCTGAAGGCGGTGGCCGAGGAAAGCCGGCTCCGACTTCTCGCCGTTTGTTCCCAGGGTGAGCTTAGCGTCACCGAATTGACCCGCATTCTGGGGCAGAGTCAGCCGCGGGTGTCGAGACACCTGAAGGTCTTACAGAACGCCGGATTGCTACTGCGTTTTCGCGAGCGCCACTCCGTGCTCTACCGAGCGGTCGCCCGTGGCAGCGGTGCCGAGCTGGTGCGCCAGGCGCTGGCGATGGTGGCCGAAGATGACCCGCAGTTCTGCCGGGATCGCGAGCGCCTCGCCGAAATCCGTGCGGAGCGTGCCAGTGCCGCCGCTAGCTACCTGCGCTTCCACGCAGAGGATTGGCACCGACTGCTCGATGCGAGCATTGGCACCGCCGAGTTCGCGCGGGCCGTACTGCAAGCCCTTGAGGGCACGCGCGACGGGCAGCTCGGGGAGTTGCTCGACATCGGCACGGGCACGGGCCGGATCTTGAAGCTGCTCGGCCGCCACGCCGAGAGCGCCGTGGGCGTCGACCTCGACCCGGAGATGCTCAAGGTGGCGCGGGCTGCTTTGCACGAGTCCGGCCTGGACCGGCGTGCCATGGTGCGCCAGGCCGATATGTACAACCTGCCCTTCGCGGCGGCGAGCTTCGACACGGTGACGATGGATCAGATCCTGTTCGAAGCGCAGCGTCCCGCGGAGGTCGTGGCCGAGGCTTCACGGGTGCTACGCGCGGATGGCTGCTTACTGGTGGTCGACTTCGCCTGCAGTGCTGACGCCGCCAAAGCCTTGGACGGCGAGGGGCTCGGTCGCCAATTCGGCGTGCGCGAGTCGGACGTCGAGGAATGGCTGCGCCGCGCGGGCCTGACCCATCAGCGCACGACGCGCCTGGCCAGTGAATCGCTGACGGTGATGCTCACCGTTGCCCAGCGTGCACCGACCCCACAGGTCGTCGCCGCATGAATGCACAACAATCGAACGAGCCCGCCCCAGCGGGCCTGCAGATGACTTGGAGTCACCGATGAAAACCTCTAGCCGCCCCGCGCCCAAGGTCTCCTTCGAGTTCTTTCCGCCGAAAGACGAGGCGATGGCGGAAACGCTGTGGCGCTCCGTGGAGCACCTGGAGCGCTTGAGCCCGAGCTTCGTCTCCGTGACCTACGGTGCCGACGGTTCCACCCGCGATCGCACGCACGAGGTGGTCACCCGCATCAAGCAGGAGACCACGATGGAGCCGGCCGCGCATCTCACCTGCGTGGATGCGACGCGCGAGGAGATCGACGAGATCGCCCGCCAGTACTGGGATGCCGGCATTCGTCACATCGTGGCCCTGCGCGGCGACCCCTCGGCCGGCCAGAGCACGTACGCGCCGCACCCGGGGGGCTACGCTTACGCTGCCGACCTGGTGGAGGGGCTCAAGCGCATCGGTGACTTCGAAGTCTCCGTGGCCGCCTACCCCGAGGTGCACCCGTCGGCGCCGAGCGCGCAGTTCGACCTGGTGAACCTCAAGCGCAAGGTGGATGCCGGTGCCACCCGCGCGATCAGCCAGTTCTTCTTCGACTGCGACCATTTCCTGCGCTTCCGCGATCGCTGCGCGTCGGTGGGTATCGAGGCGGAGATCGTGCCGGGCCTGCTACCGGTGACCAACTACGCGCGCATGCTGGTGTTCGCCGATCGCTGCGGCACCTCCGTGCCCGATTGGCTGGCGCAGCGCTTCGAAGGCCTGGACGACGATCCGGTGACTCGCCGTCTGATCGCGGCCAACACGGCCATCGAACAGGTGGACTACCTGCGCGAGCGCGGCGTGGAGAACTTCCACTTCTACACGCTGAACCGCTACGAGCTGGTCTACGCCATCTGTCACTGGCTCGGCGTGCGCGGCAAGGCCCCGAGCGACAGCCACAAGGCCGCATGACGTTCAGGCACTGAATAGAACCAATCACCGTACGCTGCGCGTCGGTCGCCCCCTCGGGCGCCCGGCGCGTAGTCGTCTCGACCGCATTCTCGCTATCCCCTAGGAATCTCCCCATGGCTTCAGCATCCGACACCCGTATCGCCGCGCTCCATGCCCTCCTCGAGGAACGCATTCTCGTCCTCGACGGCGCCATGGGCACCATGATCCAGCGCTACAAGCTGGACGAGGCGGCCTATCGCGGTGAGCCGTTCAAGGACTGGCACCTCGACGTCAAGGGCAACAACGACCTGTTGGTGCTGACCCAGCCGCAGATCGTGAAGGAGATTCATCGGGCCTACCTGGAGGCGGGCGCGGACATCGTCGAGACCAACACCTTCTCGGCCAACTACCCGGCCCTCGCCGACTACGACATGCAGGACTACGTGCGTGAGGTGAACCTGGCAGGGGCACGTTTGGCGCGCGAGGTGGCGGATGAGGTCACCGCGGAGACGGGGCAGCAGCGCTTCGTAGCGGGCGTGCTCGGCCCGACCAACCGCACGGCGTCGCTCTCACCGGATGTCAACGACCCCGGTAAGCGCAACATCACCTTCGATCAGCTCGCCGACACCTACGCTGATGGCGCCCGCGCCCTCATCGAGGGCGGTGCGGACCTCATGCTGGTGGAGACGATCTTCGACACGCTGAACGCGAAGGCCGCCCTGTTCGGTATCCGTCGTGTGTACAACGAGCTCGGTATCGAGCTGCCGATCTTCATCTCCGGCACGATCACGGATGCGTCCGGTCGCACCCTGTCCGGCCAGACCGGCGAGGCCTTCTGGAACTCCGTGCGCCACTCCAACCCGCTGCTCATCGGCCTGAACTGCGCCCTTGGCGCGGAGGAGCTTCGTCCCTACCTGGAGGAGCTCTCCAATATCGCCGACACGCACGTGAGTGCGCACCCCAATGCTGGTCTGCCTAACGAATTCGGTGAGTACGACCAGACCCCCGAGCAGATGGCGGCGATCATCAAGGAGTTCGCCGAGGCCGGCTTCCTGAATGTGGTTGGCGGCTGTTGCGGCACCACGCCCGATCACATCCGCGCCATCGCCGAGACCGTGCGCGATATGCCGCGCCGGCAGATCCCGGACGTGCCCCGCAAGATGCGCCTGAGCGGCCTCGAGCCCCTGAACATCGGCGCCGACAGCTTGTTCTTGAACGTCGGCGAGCGCACCAACGTCACCGGCTCGGCCAAGTTCCGCAAGCTCATCGAGGCCGACGACTACAACGCCGCCCTCGACGTCGCCCGCCAGCAGGTGGAGAACGGCGCTCAGGTGATCGACATCAACATGGACGAGGGCATGCTCGACTCCGAGGCGGCCATGGAGAAGTTCATGAACCTGATCGCCGGCGAGCCCGATATCGCCCGCGTGCCGGTGATGATCGACTCCTCCAAGTGGAGCGTGATCGAAGCGGGCCTGAAGTGCATCCAGGGCAAGGCCATCGTCAACTCGATCAGCATGAAGGAGGGCATCGAGCCTTTCCTCGAGCAGGCGCGCATGGTGCGCGACTACGGCGCCGCGGTGGTGGTCATGGCCTTTGATGAGAAGGGCCAGGCGGACACGATCGAGCGCAAGTACGAGATCTGTAAGCGCTCCTACGAGATCCTGACACGGGAGATCGACTTCCCGCCCGAGGACATCATCTTCGATCCCAACATCTTCGCCGTGGCGACGGGTATCGAGGAGCACAACAACTACGGCGTCGACTTCATCGAAGCCACTCGCCTGATCAAGGAGAACCTGCCCCACGCAGCCGTGAGCGGTGGCCTTTCCAACGTGTCCTTCTCCTTCCGCGGCAACAACCCCGTGCGCGAGGCGATGCACAGTGTGTTCCTCTACCACGCGATCCGCGCGGGCATGGACATGGCCATCGTCAACGCAGGTCAGCTGGCGATCTACGACGACATCCCCGACGAGTTGCGCGAGCACGTGGAGGACGTGATCCTGAACCGTCGCGACGACGCCACGGAGCGCCTGCTCGACATCGCCGCTAACTACAAGGGCGACGGCTCCAGTGCGAAGAAGGTCGATAACAAGGCCTGGCGCGAACTGCCCGTGCAGAAGCGCCTGGAACACGCGCTGGTCAAGGGTATCGACGAGTTCGTGATCGAGGACACGGAGCAGGCCCGCCAGGGCGCCGAGCGTCCCCTGCACGTGATCGAGGGCCCGCTCATGGACGGCATGAACGTGGTCGGCGACCTCTTCGGCGAGGGCAAGATGTTCCTGCCCCAGGTGGTGAAGTCGGCGCGGGTCATGAAGAAGGCGGTGGCCCACCTCGTGCCTTTCATCGAGAAGGAGCAGGAGGAGAACGGTGGGGGTGCCCGTCAGTCCAATGGGAAGATCCTCATGGCCACCGTGAAGGGCGATGTGCACGACATCGGCAAGAACATCGTGGGCGTCGTGCTCCAGTGCAACAACTTCGAGGTCATCGACATGGGCGTGATGGTCCCCGCGGACAAGATTCTGGAGAAGGCGCGCGAGGAGAATGTCGATATCATCGGCCTGTCCGGCCTGATCACGCCGTCCCTCGACGAGATGGTGCACGTGGGCGCGGAGATGCAGCGCCTGGGGATGGAGATTCCCCTGCTCATCGGCGGCGCCACTACCTCGCCCGCGCACACGGCGGTGAAGATCGACCCGCAGTACGAAGGGCCCGTGGTGTACGTGAAAGACGCCTCGCGCGCCGTGGGTGTGGCCCAGGCGCTGGTGGGTGAGGACTCACGCGTCACCTTCATGCAGAAGGTGGCGTCGGACTATGAGAAGCGTCGCCAGCAGCACGCCGGGCGCCATCGCAAGACGCCCAGCCTCACGCTGGAGGAGGCGCGCGCCAACCGCTTCGCGCCGGACTGGTCCACCTACACGCCGCCGCGGCCGCTGAAGACCGGCGTTCACACCTTCGAGGATTATTCGCTCGAAGAGCTCATGCAGTACTTCGACTGGAAGCCCTTCTTCAACGCTTGGCAGCTGAACGGGAAGTTCCCTCAGTTGCTCAAGGACCCGGTGATCGGCGAGGAGGCCTCCAAACTCTACGCGGACGCCCAGGCGATGCTGAAGCAGATCGTCGAGGAGCGCTGGCTGGGGGCGAAGGCCGTGGTGGGTTTCTTCCCCGCCAACGCGGTCAATCACGACGATGTGGAGATCTACGCGGACGAGTCGCGCAGCGAGGTGCTGCAGACCCTGCGCAACCTGCGCCAGCAGAAGACCAAGCCCGACGGCCACTCGCACCTGTGTCTCTCGGACTTCGTGGCGCCGCGCGAGAGCGGGGTGATCGACTGGGTGGGTGGGTTCGCCGTGACCGCCGGCATCGGCATCGAGGAGCACGTGGAGCGCTTCGAGGCAGCCCACGACGACTACAGCGCGATTATGCTCAAAGCCCTCGCGGATCGCTTCGCCGAAGCCTTCGCGGAGCTCATGCACGAGCGTGTGCGCAAGGAATTCTGGGGCTACCAGCCGGAGGAGTCCCTGAGCAACGACGAACTCATCGACGAGCGCTACCAGGGCATCCGGCCGGCGCCGGGCTACCCCTCCTGCCCGGACCACACGGAGAAGGAGACCCTGTGGAAGTGGTTGGATGTGGAGGCCTGCACGGGCATCCGTCTCACCGAGTCCCTGGCCATGTACCCGGCCTCCTCCGTGAGCGGTATGTACTACTCACACCCGCAATCGCAGTACTTCGTGCTCGGCACCATCGCTCGCGATCAGGTGGAGGACTACGCGGCGCGCAAGGGCATGAGCGTGCAGGAGGCGGAGCGCTGGCTGGCCCCGAGCCTGGGCTACGATCCCCAGCAGGAGGCTGCCGAGCAGGCGCGGGAGTCGGCCGCCTAAAGGGGAGCGCGGGCGTTTCGTTACCATCAATGAGAATCATTTGCATTTAAGGATCGGGTAGACTACCGTATCCAACACGTGATGGATCTGCTGGACGACGGAGTGCCAATGACTGCTATCCCCGTAACGCGAATGAGTGAATTGAGCACGGGCGCACAGCTCATCATGTGGGCCGCGCGCCATCTGGTGGGCGCCGCGATTCGCGATAAGGGGACGCCGTGGTGCGTGCCGCGCAGCTTCGAGATCGCGGGCGCTGCCAGCGCCCTGGACAGCCTGAAGGACCTGGTAGTGGCCGTGGCCCAGGAAACGCCGCGTCAGCTCGTCGTGGCCAAGCCGTCGTCGGGCGAGTTGACCCGCGACGAGGTGACCTTCGCTGCCGCTCTCACCGGTGACCGGGAGGCCGTCAGCGTGGTGGAGAGCACGGCCGAGGAGGTTCCCGGTTACCTGAGTCGTCTGCGCGAGGCGATGGCGGCGGCGGGGCTGCCCCTGAAACGCCTGGGGGCGCCGGATCGCGGCCTCCTTCGCAGCGGGCGCGCGCCGGCCATGTATGCCAACCCGGGCCTGGCCGACCTACACTAGCAGCCTTTCAGGCGCATACCGGGCAGGCCGGGTCCCGTGCGAAGCGCAAGGACCGCCAGTGCATGTTCAGTGCATCGTAGGTGAGCAAGCGCCCAGCGCTGTCCTCGCCCACCCCTAGCAAAAGCTTTAGGGCTTCCGCTGCCATCATGGTGCCCACCGTGCCCACGAGGGGAGCGAAGACGCCGTTGCCCTGGCAGTCCTCGTTGGCCTCATCGCTCTCGGCGAACAGGCAGCGATAGCACGGCGTGTCCTCGCCGTGCTGTCGACGACGATCGTGCCGGAACACGGCGAGCTGTCCTTCGAAGCGGATCGCCGCGCCTGACACCACAGGCGTGCCGACCTGGGCGCACGCCGCGTTCACGGCGAAGCGCGTGGCGAAGTTGTCGCTGCCATCAAGGACGACGTCGACGGCACCGACCGCATCGCGCAGCCCCGCCTGGTCCAGGCGCTCGTCGAGCGGGTGCAGCTTCACGTCGCCGTTCACCTCTCGCAGGGCCTTGGCGGCAGCCGTCGCTTTACGCTCGCCCACATCGCTCGCTCGATAGAGCACCTGGCGTTGAAGGTTCGAGCCGTCCACGCGATCGAAGTCGTTCAGCCACAGCTCACCGATGCCTGCCGAGGCAAGGTAGAGGCTGGCCGGTGAACCGAGTCCGCCGAGGCCGATGACGAGCACACGCCCGCGACCGATGGTGTGTTGTCCGGCCTCTCCTACCTGGGGCAGGGCGAGGTGTCGGGCGTAGCGAAGGCGAGCGGCGCCGCTCAAGCGGTGTTCGGTCATCGTGCTATCGAGACAGTGTGTGGAGGTGAGGATACTGTGGGCAGCGTCCGAGGGTGACGCGCTCGTGGCCGTTCAGATCCAGGTCCGTTTCGATGTCTTCGTAGCCGGCGCTGGCGAACAGGTCGCGCACGGCCGGGCCCTGTTGGTAACCGTGTTCGACGAGTAGCCAGCCGCCGTCTCGCAGGTGTGAGCGCGCGCCACCGACGATCTCGCGCAAGGCGTCGAGGCCGTCCTCGCCGCTGACGAGGGCGGTGCGTGGCTCGAAGCGCAGATCGCCCTCGCGCAGGTGAGGGTCATCCTGTGGGAGATAGGGCGGATTGGAGACGATGAGGTGGAAGGGGGGCTCATCGTCCAGTGCCTGCCACCAATGGCCGTGTCGTAAGTGCAAGGTCAGGCCGAGGCGTTCGGCGTTGATGCCGGCGAGGCGCAGGGTCTCTCGGTTGACGTCCGTCGCGGTGAGGTGCCAGTGGGGCGCTTCACTGGCGAGGGCGAGGGCGATCGCGCCACTGCCCGTGCCGAGGTCTAAGACGCGGGCGACGGGACTGGCCCAGCGGTCGATGGCGTCGCGCAAGCGCAGCGCCCGTTGCACGAGGGTCTCCGTATCCGGGCGTGGGATCAGGGCGTGCTCGTCCACGCGCAGGGGAAGGGACCAGAACTCCCGCTCGCCGAGGATGTAGGCGATCGGTTCGCCGTGAGCGCGGCGGCCGATCAGGGCGTCGCACGCATCGAATTCCGAGGCCGTGCACGTATGCTCGGGCCAGGCCCGCAGCCAGCTGCGCGGGCGGCCGAGGGCGCGCGCCACCAGCACCTCCGCGTCGAGGCGCTCGAGGCCGCGTTCACGGGCGTGGGCGAGCACCTGCAAGATCGAGATCTCCTGCTCCGTCATGGTCGCGATGGTAGCCGAATCGCGGCGCGTGCGTTCCGCGGAAAAAAACGCGGGCTCCGGCTCCCTTGATGCGGTGCGATTGGGATTAGAATTCGGCCGGGATCGCAGGAGGCCAGATAAGCAGATGATCTATTCCAACGTGCTCGAGATGGTTGGCAACACGCCCCTGCTCGAAGTTCAGCGCCTGGACACGGGGCCGTGCCGGCTGTTTCTGAAGCTCGAACTGCTCAATCCTGGCGGTTCGATCAAGGATCGCATCGGCGTGGCGATGATCGATGCGGCCGAGGCGCGCGGCGACATCAAGCCCGGCGACACGATCGTCGAGGCCACTGCGGGCAACACGGGTATCGGCCTGGCCCTGGCCGCCTCGCAGCGTGGCTACCGCCTGGTGCTGGTGATCCCCGATAAGATGAGCCAGGAGAAGATCTTCAACCTGCGCGCCATGGGCGCGGAGATCCTGCTCACGCGCTCCGACGTGGGTCGCGGTCATCCCGAGTACTACCAGGATCTCGCCCAGTCCTACGCCCAGGAGCACGGCGCCTACTACATAAATCAATTCGCTAACCCCGACAACCCGACGGCGCACGAGAAGCACACGGCGCCGGAGATCTGGGAGCAGATGGGCCAGGACCTCGACGCGGTGGTGGTCGGCGTGGGCACCTCGGGCACGATCAGCGGCATGACGCGCTTCTTCAAGCGGGTGGCACCCCACGTGAAGATGGTGCTGGCCGATCCGCGCGGGTCGATCCTCGCCGAGTACATCAAGACCGGGCAGATCGGCGAGAAGGGATCCTGGCTGGTCGAGGGTATCGGCGAGGACTTCATTCCCGACATCGCGGATCTGAGCGGTATCGGCAACGCCTACAGCATCAGCGATGACGAGTCCTTCGCCGCCGCCCGCGAGTTGCTGCGCGAAGAGGGTCTGCTCGCCGGCTCGTCCTCGGGCACTCTGTTGGCTGCGGCCCTGAAGTACTGCCGCGAGCAGACCGAGCCGAAGCGCGTGGTGGCCTTTGCCTGCGACACGGGCAACAAGTACCTCTCCAAGCTCTACAACGATTTTTGGATGGAGGATCAGGGGTTCATCGAACGCCAGACCTACGGTGACCTGCGCGACCTGATCGGCCGTCCCCACGGGCAGCGCGCCACCGTGACCGTGGGCCCGGACGACGTGCTCACCACGGCCCACAATCGCCTGCGCAACGCCGGCTTCTCCCAGCTGCCCGTGATCGAGGGCGGCACCCTCGTGGGCGTGCTCACGGAGGAGGACATCATGCGCTACGTGTTCGGCGACCCCGGCAGTCTGCGCCATCCGGTGCGCAACGCCATGCGCACGGCGTTCGCTAAGGTGGAGAAGGACTTCTCCATGAACAACACGGTCTCCCTGCTCACGGGAGTGCCCTACGTGGCGGTCACGGACCACGACCAGTTCCTGGGCCTGATCACCCGCGCCGATATGCTCAACTACATGCGCAAGCAGATGAACATGCCGGAGGGCACGGAACTCGTGACGCCACCCGCCACCGGCGGCTGAACAGATTCGATAATCGAGGAACTTCATGAGCGATCAGTCTTCCCGCGGTGCCCCCCAGCGCCTGGCGACACGAGTCATTCACGCCGGCCAGCACCCGGACCCGGTGACCGGCGCCGTCATGCCGCCGATCTCCCTGAGCTCCACCTACGCGCAGGAAAGCCCGGGTGTGCACAAGGGTTACGAGTACTCGCGGTCGGAGAACCCCACGCGCATGGCTTGGGAGCGCTGCATCGCAGACCTCGAGAGCGGTGTCCGCGGTTGCGCCTTCGCTTCGGGGCTGGCGGCGATCGCCACCATCCTCGAGTTGCTGCCGGCCGGCAGCCACCTGGTGGCCAGCGACGATCTCTACGGCGGCACCTACCGCCTCTTCGACCGGGTGCGCGCCAAGACGGCGGGGCTGCGCGTCACCTTCGTCGATACGGGAGACGTGGACGCGGTGCGCGCGGCGATTACGCCGGACACGCGCATGCTCTGGGTGGAAACCCCGAGCAACCCCATGATGCGGCTCACCGACCTCGCCGCCCTCGGCGCCCTGGCCAGGGACCACGACCTGATCGCCGTGGCCGACAACACCTTTGCCACGCCCCTGATCCAGCGCCCTCTGGAGCTGGGCTTCGACATCGTGATGCACTCCACCACCAAGTACCTCAACGGTCACTCGGACATCATCGGCGGCGTCGCCGTGACCCGCGAGCAGGCCCTCGGCGACGAGCTCGGGTTCCTACAGTTCGCGGTGGGGGCAGTGGCTAGTCCCTTCGATAGCTTCCTCGCCTTGCGCGGGGTCAAGACGCTGGCAGTTCGCATGCGGGCCCACAACGAGAACGCGGCCAAGCTTGCCGACTGGCTGCACCGCCATCCCCAGGTGCCGCAGGTGTTCTATCCCGGCTTGGAAGATCACCCCCAGTTCGCCCTGGCCCAGCGCCAGATGGACGGCTTCGGCGGCATGATCAGCCTGCGCGTGGAGGGTGGCTTCGACGGCGCCAAGCGCATGCTCGAACGCTTGTCGGTGTTTACCTTGGCAGAGAGCCTGGGCGGTGTGGAGAGCCTCGCCAATCACCCGGCGATCATGACCCATGCCTCCGTGCCGCCCGAGCGCCGCGCCGTGCTCGGCATCAGCGATGACCTGGTGCGCCTCTCCGTGGGGGTCGAGGGGGTGGAGGATCTAATGGGCGACCTGGAGCAGGCCCTGGCCTCCTAGCGGGTCTTTCCTAGACAGCGCTCGGGTCCACGACCAGCACCACCTTACCCCGGGTCTCGTTGCGGGCGAGCAGGGCGTGCGCCTGTTCCACCTCCGACCACGGCAGGGTGCGATCGATCACCGGTCGCAGACGGCCGTCGGTGAAGGCGGGCGCCAGGTGCTCTTCGAAGGCCCTCGCCAGCCGCGCCTTGTGCTGCAGCGAGCGATTGCGCAGGGTCGAGGCGCGAAGGGTGAGTCGCTTGCGGAAGAACAACCCCAGGTTGGCCTGCTCGGCCGTGGCGCCGCCCATGAGCGCCAGGGTGATGATGCGCCCGTCCAGGGCAGCAGCACGGATATTGGCGTCCAGGTAGGAGGCACCCATGAAGTCTACGATCACGTTGGCGCCGCGTGCGCCGGTCAGGTCGCTCACCCGTTCGGCGAATGATGCTGTTCGGTAGTCGATCGTCGCGCTGGCGCCGAGGGAGGCGCACAGTTCGTGCTTTGGGGCGCTGGCCGTGACCAGCACGCGCGCGTCGAGGAGGGCGCTGGCGATTTGGGTGGCCGCCGTGCCCACGCCGCTCGCGCCAGCATGGACGAGTACGGTCTCCCCGGCCTGCACCTGGGCTTGCCAGACCAGGGTCTGCCAGGCCGTCATGAACACCTCTGGCAGGGCTGCCGCCTGCGCCAGATCCAGGCCCGCCGGCACCGCCATCGCCAGTGCTTCGGGGATGATCACGTATTCGGCAAAACCGCCGCCGGCGAGCAGGCTGCACACCGCATCCCCCGCCGCGAAGCGCTCGCAGGCCTCGCCGGCCACCACCACTTCACCTGCCATCTCAAGGCCCAGAATCTCGCTCTCGCCCGGTGGCGCCGGGTAGTGACCGGCCCGTTGCATGAGATCGGCGCGGTTGGCGGCGGTGGCCACCACGCGCACGAGCAACTCATCGTGGGCGGGGGCTGGATCCGGTCGGTCGACGAACACGAGTCGGCTGTTCGGTCCCATGTCCTCAATATCGATGGCGCGCATGACGGTGTCTCCGCTGCTGAGCACGAGCGGTGGTGCTGGCGAGCCGGTAGGCCTGGCCCTATCCTTGAGGATCTGCGCCTCGCCGCCCCCGCTTCGGTGGGTTCGCCCGCCCAAGTGCCCAAGTCCCCGCCATGATGCCTGCATCCGACGCTGCTGCCACGCCCACCCGCGGCGAAGTGTTGCGAATCGCCACGCCGCTGATCCTCTCCAACCTCTCCGTGCCGCTCCTCGGCATGGTGGACACGGCAGTGGTCGGCCACATGGGCGAAGTGCACTACCTGGGGGCCGTCGCCGTAGGCGCCAGCGTGTTCAGCCTGCTGTTCCTGGGCCTCAATTTCCTGCGCATGGCGAGCACCGGGTTGGCGTCGCAGGCGACGGGTGCGGGGGATGGCGACGCCCTGAGGGTGCTGTTGCTCCAGGGCGTGCTGGTGGGGCTCGCCTGCGCGGCGCTCCTCCTGGTGTTGCAGCACCCCGTGCGCGAACTGGCGATGTCCCTGCTCGGTGTGAATGCCGCAGTGGGGCAGGCGGCGCGCGCCTATTTCGACGTGCGCATCTGGAGCGCCCCGTTGGTGCTGGTGAACTTCGTGCTGGTGGGATGGCTGGTGGGCTTGGCGCGTACGCGGGCTGTGCTGGCGGTGACGCTCACGATCAACCTGGCCAACATCCTGCTCGATCTGTTGTTTGTGTACGGCTTCGGTTGGGGCATCAGGGGCGTCGCCGCGGCGACGGTGCTAGCGGAATTGCTAGGTTTGCTTGCTGCAACCCTCGCGGCACGCGGTGGGCTGGCGAGCCACCCGGCACCGCGTCTCGGTCTGTGGTCGAAAGCTACCTTGGACGAAGCGGTCGCCTGGCGTGGGCTACGTCAGCTCTTCGCTTTGAACAGCAACCTCCTCGTGCGCACGCTGGCGCTGCAGCTCGCTTTTCTGGTGCTAACGGGTCGGGGGGCGCGCCTGGGGGAGGCCATCCTCGCTGTGAACGCCGTGCTGCTCACCTTTCAGCATGTTATCTCCTACGGCTTGGATGGGTTCGCTCAAGCGGTGGAGGCCTTGGTCGGTCGTGGGCTCGGTGCTCGCCGACGGCAGGCGGTCGAACGCGCGGTACGCTACGGCTTCGAGTGTGCCATCGCCGTTGCCGTGGTGGCCGCGATTATGCTCGCCATCGGCGGCGGAGCGGCCGCCGACCTGCTCACCGATCAGAGCGCCGTGCGCGAGGGGGTGCGGCGCTACCTCCCCTGGCTCGTGCTCTCGCCCCTGATCAGCCTGTGGAGCTTTATCTACGACGGTGCCTTCATCGGGGCGACGGCCGCCCGCGAGATGCGAAACGCGATGGTGTTCTCCACCTTCGCGATTTACCTGCCCGCTCTGTGGCTGTTTGCGGGGTGGGGAAACCATGGCCTGTGGGCAGCTTTCTCCCTCTTCATGCTAGCGCGTGCGTTGACCATGGGCCTGGCCTTCAGGGGGGCAGTCCTCGACCGTGCGGGCACGGGATCAGAAAAAGTGTGAACCCGGTCCTCCGGCGCGACCTGGCCTGGAGGAGGTGGCGGGAAACTGTGAAACGGCCGCTGTGGTCGATGTAAGGGGTGCTCGACACTCCTGAGGTAGAAACGCCATCGTCGCGCACCGCCTCGGGATACCGTTGACCTCACCTACGCTCACCGCTGAACGATCCTCGCCCCCTCGCGCTGGCGAGGCACCGGGTGTACCGCCGCAGGCCCTCCACCTGTGGGAGCTCGTGTCCTCGGCGAGCACGCCGCTCGGCGTGGTGGATGAGGCCGGTACGGTGGTGCACAGCAACCGGGCCCTGGATGAACTTCTCGATCAGGTTGCCTTTCTGCGCGACTGGCTGGGCGAGGTGGACGCCACCCAGGCGATGCGGACGTCCGTCCCGGTGGAGGGCCAGGCGCCGGTAGAGCTCTACCTCGAGGCCGTACGCGACGGCCACCGCCTGCTCTTCGCTTGGTGGGAACACGATGCCGAGGCCGGTGCCGACCGGGACCCACTCACGGGACTTGGCAGTCGCGCCCGTTTCGAGCGCCTGCTCCACAACGATCGCTACGACACCCTGCTGCTGCTGGATCTCGATCGCTTCAAGGCCGTCAACGACACGCTCGGTCACAACGCCGGGGACCAGCTCCTGAAGCTGGCCGCCAAGCGACTCCTGAAGGCGATTCGCAACGACGATCCGATCGTTCGTCTCGGCGGCGATGAGTTCGCCATCTTCCATTCGGCGGGAGAGAGCGGGCTGGGGACTGCCGAGAAGATCGCCTCGCGCATTATCAAGCTGATCGGTGGCCCGTTCCTGGTGGAATCGCAAACGGTGCATGTGGGGGTGAGCGTGGGGATCGCCTCTCTGCGCACCGGTCACACGTCCCGTGAGGAGCTGTACCGCCATGCAGACCTCGCCCTGTACGCGGCCAAGGCCAACGGTCGCAACCGCTATTGGTGCTTCGAGGAGACGCTGGAGGAGCAGGCCAACGACCGCCGAGCGATGGAGGCGCAGCTGCGCCAGGCCCTGATCCTGGGGCAGCTACGGCTCTACTACCAACCTCAGGTGGCGACGGCGGATCATCGCGTGAACGGTATCGAGGCCTTGCTGCGCTGGGACCATCCCGAGCGCGGCGAGCTCACGCCGGAGCACTTCGTGCCGATGGCAGAGGAGATCGGCGAGATCCGCTCCATCGGTGAGTGGGTGTTGTGCAATGCCTGCGCGCACGCGGCGCAATGGCCCGACGATCTGCCTGTGGCGGTTAACGTCTCTGCTGGGCAAATCGTGGACCCGCGTTTCATCGACACCATAAAGCGAGCGTTGGAAGGTGCCGGGTTGGCGCCAGAACGCTTGGAGCTGGAGGTGACCGAGTCGGTCCTGATGTCGAACCTCCCGTTGATCCTGGAGCGACTCACCGAGGCCAAGGCGTTGGGGGTGTCCGTTACCCTCGATGAGTTCGGCACGGGCTACTCCTCCCTCAATTACCTCAATCGCTTCCCCTTCGGTCGCATCAAGATTGCGCGCTCCTTCGTGCGGGGGCAGCAGGACGACCCACGCGCCCGAAGCCTCGTGAAGTGCGTCCTGGCCCTGGGCGAGAGCTTGGGCATCAGCACTCTGGCGGCGGGGATCGAGACCCAAGCCCAATGTGACGCGCTCCTCGCCATCGGCTGTCGCGAAGGCCAGGGCTGGCTGTTCGGGGCCCCCCTGACCCGAGAGGACCTCGACGCTTACCTGCGCCACCAACTCCCGTCCACCACGACCACCACATAGGAGTCACCATGGCTACCGACCTTTATCAGCTCGTCTACGTGAGTCGTAGCGTCATCGAAGGCGACGAGCAGAGCTACCGTGAGCAGATCGATGAGATCCTCAAGGTCTCGCGAGAGAACAACCAGCGCGATGAGATCACCGGCGCTCTGCTGTGCAACCGACGTTACTTCGCGCAGGTGCTGGAGGGCGGCCAGGACGTGGTGCAGGATGCCTACGAACGGATACAGTGCGACGAGCGCCACGAGCAAACGACGGTACTGCGCTTTCGCCCCGTGCCGCGCCGTGACTTCGGCGAGTGGACTATGGCCTACGAAGGACACGACAGCGACGCGTTGCATTCCTTCAACCGCCTGACCCAGGAGTCTCGCCTGAAGCTCGAGGAGCTGGACGGTCTCGATCTGGTCTCCCTGCTGCAGGCCCACCTGCAGGCCGCCTGAGCCGGGCGCGGGGTACTACTGCGGGTCTGGCGATCCCAGGCCCACCACACCGACCAGAAACGCGTACTCGAGCGCGTAATCGCGCAGGCGCTGATAGCGCGCCGCCGAGCCGCTATGTCCTGCCTCCATGTCCGTGTACAGGAGCAGGGGCTGCGCGTCGGTCTTCACCGTGCGCAGGCGGGCCACCCACTTGGCCGGCTCCCAGTACTGCACGGCCGGGTCCTGCAAACCTGAGGTCACCAGCATCGCGGGATAGTCCTGCGCGCTCACCCGGTCGTAAGGGGAGTACTGGCGCATGTACGCGTAGTCTTCCGCCTCGTTCGGGTTGCCCCACTCGTCGTATTCGAAGGTGGTGAGGGGGATCGACTCATCCAGCATAGTGGTGAGCACGTCCACGAACGGTACGCCTGCGATCAGGGCGCGGAAGCGCTCCGGGGCCATGTTGGCCACCGCACCGATCAACAAACCCCCGGCGCTTCGGCCGCTGCCGACCAGCCCGTCGGGTGCCGACCAACCGGTCTCCACCAGCGCCTGCGCCACGTCGATGAAGTCCGTGAAGGTGTTCTTCTTGTGCTGCTTGCGGCCGTGCTCGTACCAGGCGCGCCCCAGCTCCTGGCCACCTCGGATGTGGGCGATGGCGAAGATGAACCCGCGATCGACCAGGGGCAGCATGCGCAGGGCGAAGTCCGGTTCTGAATCGATGCCGTAGGCGCCGTAGCCCGTGAGGTAGAGCGGGTGGCTGCCGTCCGCCTTCTGATCGCGACGACGCAGGAGCGTGACGGGCACGTCCGCACCGTCGCGGGCGGCTACCGCGAAGCGTTCCACGGCGTAGCGTTCGCGGTCGAAGGTGGGGCCTGCGAAGTCCTGCTTCAGCGCACGCTTCTCGCCGCTCGCAAAGTCCAGTTCGAAGACCGTGTCGGGGGTGGCCAGGGAGGAGTAGCTGTAGCGCAGGGAGGGGCTGGACGGGTCGGGGTTGTCGTCGATGCTCGCCACGTAGGCGGGTTCGCTGGCGTCGATCAGGTAGCCCGTGTCGAGGCTCGGCGTATCGTCTTCCCCGCGCGGAAGTACGCGTATCCGGCCGATACCCGATTCGGTTTCCTCCAGTACGAGCGCCTGATCGAAGACGGCGAAGTCCGCGAGTAAGACGTGCTCGCGCTCGGGCACCAGCAGCTCCCAGTTCTCGCGTTTATCGGCGCTCGCCACGTCCGTACGGTAGAGGCGGAAGTTCGGCGCGTCCCAGTTCGAGAGCAGGTACACGGCGTCGCCAGCGGTCTCCACCCCGTACTCGTGGCCCGCCTCCCGCGGGATCAGGGGGATCGGGGTGCCGTCGGGAATCTGGGCGTCGAGCAGGCGCACCTCGGTGGTCAGCGTGCTCGTCAGGTCGATCTGCAGGTAACGCTCATCGCGGGTGCGCCCGATGGTCAGATAAAAGGTGCTGTCCGGCTCCTCATACACGAGAGCGGGCGGGGTGAAGGGTTGATCGAGGCGAATACGAAACACCCGATGGGGGCGCAGGGTCTCCTCTTCGCGCCGCACGAAGAAGAGGGTTTGATTGTCCGCCGCCCAGGCGAGGTCCGCTTCCAGTTGCTCGATCCGCGGCACCAGCACGGACTTGCCTGAGGCGATCTCGCGTACGTGCAGGTCGTACTCGCCGCGGGCACGCGTGTCCTGGGTGTAGGCGAGTAGGCGACCGTCGTCGCTGACGGCGATCGCGCCTACCTCATAGAACTCATGGTTGGCGGCCTCGACGTTCTCATCCAGCAGAATCTCTTCCGGCGACTCCATCGTGCCCTTGCGTCGTGCGTGCACTGCGTATTCCTTGCCTGCCTCGTAGCGTGCGTAGTACCAGTATCCGGCGTCGAAGACCGGTACGGAGGTATCGTCAGGTTTCAGACGCGACACCAGATCCTCGTACAGCGCATCGCGTAACGCCCCGTGCGGCGCAAGACTCGCCTGCGTGTAGGCGTTTTCTGCGCGCAGGTAGTCGAGCACCTGGGGATTGCTGCGCTCGTCGTCCCGCAGCCAGTAGTAGGGGTCGACGCGCGTCTCGCCGTGGGCGAGCAGCTCGTAGGGTTGTTCGGTGGCGATCGGCGGGGTGGGCGTTGGCTTGGCGTCTTCGGACATGGGGGCAGCGGTCTCCTGCGGCGTGGGCGCGGGGTCGGTATTGCTGAGGTGGGGTTGGCCAGCCGCGGTTAGGGCCAGGCACCCGAGGATGGCGAGTGGAGCGCATCTCAGCGCGAGCGTCATCGGTCTCATCGCTTCGTCGATGATGGGGGCAGTGGGAGCGGAGTCGGCAAGCCTGGGCCCTTGCAGTACGGCCGGCCGGCCCGGCTCACGAGGATGGGGTGACGGACTCGGCCTGGCGGAGCAGCCAGTCGGGGACGGCGAAGCCACGCTCGCGCAGCCAGTCGGGATTGTACAAGCGCTTCATGTAGCGAAGGCCCGTATCGCAGAGGATGGTGACGATGGTCTTGCCGGGGCCCAGGGCCTGACCGAGGCGGATGGCGCCGGCCACGTTCACGCCACTCGATGACCCGAGCAGCAGCCCTTCTTCGCGCATCAGATCGAACACGAGCGGCACCGACTCCTCGTCACCGATGCGGTAGGCCACGTCGATCTCCACATCCTCCAGGTTGGCGGTGATGCGGCTGTTACCGATGCCCTCGCTGATGGAGCTGCCCTCCACCTTGAGCTCGCCGTGGCGGTAGTGGTTGAACAGGGCGGAGCCCGTGGGATCGGCGAGGCCGATCTTTACCTCGGGCTTGCGCGCGCGCAGGGCCGCGGCGACGCCGCCGAGGGTGCCGCCGGTGCCTGCGGCACAGATAAAGCCGTCCACCTTGCCGTCGGTCTGCTCGAAGATCTCAGGTCCCGTGGTCGCTGCGTGCATCTCCCGGTTGGCGGTGTTGTCGAACTGATTGGCCCAGAACGCACCGCGCGGATCGCTCTGCGCCAGCGATTCGGCTTCGCGCTTGGAGACATGCACGAAGTGGTTCGGGTTCTTGAACGGCACCGCCGGAATCAACATCACCTCCGCGCCGTAGGCCTGCAGGGTCTGCACCTTCTCGACGCTCTGCGTGTTCGGCATGACGATGCGCACGCGATAGCCGAGGGCATTCGCCACCACGGCGAGGCCGATGCCCGTGTTGCCCGCCGTGCCCTCGACGATGGTGCCGCCGGGCTCGAGCAGGCCGCGCGCCTCCGCGTCGCGCACGATGCCGAGCGCCGCGCGATCCTTCACGGAGGCGCCAGGGTTCATCCACTCGGCCTTGCCGTAGATGTGGCAGCCGGTGAGCTCGCTGGCGCGCTGGAGGCGGATCAGCGGCGTGTTGCCGATGGCGTCGCAGACGTCGCGGTAGGGTGCCCGTGTCATGTCAGTTCGCTTCCTTGGCTAAGCTGGCCATGAGGTCCGCCTGATGTTGACTGACGAGGGGCTCTACCACCAAATCGAGCCCGCCGCCGACCACCTCTTCCAAGCGATACAGGGTGAGGTTGATGCGATGGTCCGTGACCCGGCCCTGGGGGTAGTTGTAGGTGCGGATGCGCTCGGAGCGATCGCCGGAGCCCACCTGTAGCCGTCGCTCCTCGGCTGTGGCGCTGGCCTGCTTCTCCTGCGCCGCGTCCTGCAGGCGAGCTTGTAGCAGGCTCATGGCTCGCGCCTTGTTCTTGTGCTGCGACCGCTCGTCCTGACACTCGACCACCGTGCCCGTGGGCAGGTGGGTGATGCGCACCGCCGAGTCGGTCTTGTTCACGTGCTGACCGCCAGCGCCCGAGGCGCGGTAGGTGTCGATGCGCAGCTCATCGGTGCTGATGGTGATCTCACCGAGATCGTCCGCCTCGGGCAGGATCGCCACGGTGCAGGCGGAGGTGTGGATACGCCCCTGGGTTTCTGTGGCAGGCACGCGCTGCACCCGGTGGGTGCCGGACTCGAACTTCAGCTTCGAGAAGGCGCCCTGGCCTTCCACGCGGGTGATGATCTCCTTGTAGCCGCCGTGCTCGCCGTGGGCTTCGCTCAGGATCTCCACGTTGAAGCGGTGTTTCTCCGCGTAGCGCTGGTACATGCGGAAAAGGTCGCCAGCGAAGATCGCCGCTTCATCGCCGCCGGTGCCCGCGCGAATCTCCAGGAAGATGTTCTTGTCATCGTTCGGATCGCTCGGCAGCAGGTGCGTGCGCAGGGCGAGTTCCAGCCGCTCGATGTCGCCCTTGGCGTTCGCGATTTCCTCGTTGGCGAGCTCCCGCATCTCCGGGTCCGAATCCTTGGCCAGCTCCTGGCCCGAGCTCAGCGCCTCTTGCGCCTCGCGCCAGGCGGAGAAGTCGCGGGTGACGGGTTCTAGCTTGCCGTGCTCGCGCATCAGCTTCTGAAAGCGCGGTTGGTCGGCGATCACCTCCGCTTCGCCGAGGAGGGCGCCCACCTCTTCGAAGCGTTCACATAATGCTTCTAACTGATTGAGAATGCCCTGCTGCATAAGGCTCTTAGCTTAAAAGTAACGATAGGGGAAGCCGCGCAAAAGGCGGCTGAGCTACTGCGGCTTGGAGACGCCGAACAGCTCGCGTGAGGTGGCGAGGAGGGTCTCGTCACCGTCTTCGCCGGCCACCCGCATTCGAGTGGTGGGGGCGTGGAGCAGCTTGTTGGTGAGGGTGGTGGTGACCCACGCCAGCACCTCGTCCGCATCACGGCCGGCGGCGAGCATACGCCGCGCGTGCTCCTGCACCTCGGTGCTCACGACCCCCGCCTGGTGTCGCACTTCGCGGATCACCGGCACCGCATCGAGCAGCTTCAGGTTGCGCTCGAAGCGGGTGACTTCGTTGTCCACGATCTTGACGGCCGCCCGTGCCGCCTGCTCGCGCAGGCGCATGTTGTCGCGGACCACCTCTTCCAGGTCGTCCACCGTGTAGAGGTAGATGTCAGACAACTCACCCACCTCGGGTGCGACGTCGCGCGGCACCGCGAGGTCGACGATGAAGATGGGCTTACGCTTGCGCGCCTTCACGGCCTTCTGCACCAGCGGCGCGTCCAGGATCGGCTGCGGGCTCGCCGTCGAGCAGATCACCATGTCGGCTTCTGCCAGGTGCTCGCCGATGTCCGACAGGGGGATGGCGAAGGCGGAGAGTGAATCCGCCAGGCGACGGGCGCGTTCGGCGCTGCGATTGGCGAAGATCATGCGGCGCAGGCCACGGCTGCGCAGGTGTCGCGCGGCCAATTCGATGGTCTGGCCCGCGCCCACGAACAGCGCCGTCTGGCGCGAGAAATCGGAGAAGATGCTGCTCGCGAGGCTCACCGAGGCGGACGCCACGGACACGGCCGACGCGCCGATGCCGGTATCGCTGCGCACCTGCTTGGCCACGGAGAAGGCTTGCTGGAACAAGCGGTTCAGCACCGGCCCGACGGCCCCGTGCTCGCCCGCGAGGCGGTAGGCGTCCTTCACCTGGCCGAGGATCTGCGGTTCGCCGAGCACCATGGAGTCGAGGCCGCAGGCCACGCGAAAGGCGTGGCGGATCGCATCGCCCTGCGCCTTGGTGAACAGAGACTGATCGGCGTCGCCGCCGAGCGAGCGCGTCTCGCGCAGCCAATCGTTGGCCTGGGTACTGCCGTCGTCGGCGCCAACCACGTAGAGTTCGGTACGATTACAGGTGGAGACGATCATCCCCTCCTGCACGTCGGGCAAGCTGACCAGCGAGCGCAGCGCGTCCGGAATTCCAGCGGGGTCGAAGCTCACGCGCTCGCGCACGGCGAGGGGCGCGGTGTGGTGATTCAACCCAAGAACGTAAAGCGACATGCGATTGCTATCCGGCCCAAAATGCCGACGGTGACCTACTTTGGGATTTTCCGAGGTTCTGGCTGTCAACACAAGATGTCTCGGCCACTGTCAGGTGCCTTTGTCATGTCGCCCGTCCATGCGTAACGACACTCCTAAGCTCCCGTCCCTGTTGTCGCGGCACCCGCTTTGGGTACTCGCCGCCTTCCTGATCCCTATGGGTTGCGCGATGCAGCAATCCGCGGATCGGACCGAGGCGGAGGTGCCCTACGACGGTCAGCTCCCCTTCGTCAGCGCCAGTGGTGAGGCCAGTTACCACGTGCTGATGGGGGAGATTGCCCTGTCTCGGGGCGAATGGGGCGTAAGTGCGTCGGAATATCGAAAAGCCGCAGAGCTCAGCAACGACCCGCAGACGGCGGAGCGCGCGGCCCGCGTCGCCTTCGACCATGGCCTGTGGGAAGACGCCCACGCCAGCGCCCGGCGCTGGTACGCCCTCGCTCCGACGGCGGCGGGCTCGCGCAGCATGCTCACCGCTCTCGAGGTGCGCCGTGGCAACCGCACGCAGGCGCGGGCCCTGCTCGATCGCCTGCTCGGCGATGCTGAGCGCGAGGGCTGGCTCGGCGATGGCATCTCCATGGCCGCCGCGCTCCTGAATGCCGAGGGTGCCTGGGACACGGCGCTGCCCCTGATGGAGGAGATCGAGAGCCGCTACCCGCAGATGCCCGAGTCGCATGCCAGCCTGGCCACGCTCTACCTGCGCGCTGAGCTGCCGGAGCGGGCCCTGGCGCCCGCCCGCGAGGCCGTGCGCCTCGACCCGGAGTGGTTGCGGGCCCATACGCTGCTCGCCACCGTACTGCTGGAGCTGCGGGAGATCGATGAGGCGCTGGATGTGGCCTCCACGGCGGCCACGCTCGCCGACGCGGGGCCTGACTACCGCCTGCGCCACGCGATGCTGCTGATCTCCGCCGGCCGCGACAGCAAAGCCGAGGCCATGCTCGCCGAGCTGGTGGAGGAGTACCCGAACATGGCCGCAGCCTCCCGGCAGGCCGGTCTGCTGGCGCAGCGCCAGGGACGCTACGACGATGCCCGGGCCTACTTCCGACGCCTGCTCGGCACCGGGCAACAGGTCGCTGCCTTGTACTTCCTGGGGCGCACCGAGGATTTGGCCGGCAATCGCACGGGCGCCCTGCATTTCTATCAACAGGTCACCGGTGGGGAGTACCTGCTCCCGGCGCAGGTCCGGGTGGCCGCGCTCCTCGGCGAGCAGGGCCGCGTGGACGAGGCCATCGACGGCCTCGACCTGCTGGCGCAGACCGAGCCGCAGCACGCCATCGACGCCGTGGAGGCGAGCGCCGCCGTCATGCGCCGCGCCGGGCGCCAGGCGCAGGCGCTGGCCACCTACGAGCAGGCCATCGCGCGTTGGCCGCAGGAGCAGGGGTTTCGCTACGAGCGGGCGTTCCTGCTGCTGGAACTCGACCGCGTCAGTGAGGCGGTTACCGCGCTGGAAGCGCTGGTCGAGGACTACCCCGAAGACGCCAACGCCCTGAACGCCCTCGGCTACACGCTCGCCGATCGCACGGACCGCCACCGCGAGGCGCTGCGCTTCATCCAAAAGGCCCTCAGCCTGGATCCCGAGAATCCGGCCATCATCGACAGCCTCGGCTGGGTCGAGTACCGACGCGGCCGCCTGGGGCGCGCGATCGGGCACCTGGAACGCGCCTATGCGCTGCTGCCGGACCCTGAGATTGCGGCACATCTTGGTGAGGTGCTGTGGATCTCTGGGCGCCGCGAGGATGCGCAGCGCGTGTGGCGCGCAGCCCTGGACAGCTTCCCCGGCGATCAAGATTTGAGCGCCGTCATGGCGCGCTTCGCCGACTGATGGGCGCGTCACAAGGCGTCGAGCTTTGCGATTTCGCGCCCGTTCGTTGCTCGGTAGCGCCCGTTCGCAACCCTTGCCGTCGTTCCCGAACGCCGCATTCCCCTCGCCGCCGAATGCTGCTATCACTCGGGGGGTGGGTCGTCGCCACCGCCGGGGGATTGCATGGGTGCGCGACGACCCCTTCATTACCGCAGGGGGTTACACCGGAAGTGGCCAGATACGAGCAACTGGAACGGTTGCGCGACCTCGACGCGTGGTCGCTGCAGGGCAGGGTTGCCCTCTCCACGGAAGCGGACAGCTTCAACGGCTCCATCTTCTGGGAGCAGGTGGATGACGATCTAGATCTACGCTTCCGCGCGCCCTTGGGGCTCGGCGGCTTTCGCGTCAGCGGTGACGATGAGATCGTCGAGGTGGAGATGTCATCCGGGGATTCCTTCATCGCTGAAGATCCCGCGCCCGAGTTCGAGCGTGCCTTCGGCTGGTCCCTGCCGGTGCACAGCCTGCGCTACTGGATGCTCGGCCTGCCGGACCCGGCAACCCCCGACTACCGCGAACTGCTCGACGCGCGGGGGCAGCCGAGCCGCCTCAGCCAGGGCGGCTGGACCGTGGAATATGAACGTTTTCAGCGCATTGACGACAGCTACCTGCCGACCAAGTTGCGTATCACGGGGCGCGGTGTGCGTATCCGCCTAGCCGTCGATCGCTGGAACCTGGAACCCGTCGTGGCGGCCACGGCGCTGTAGCAGCCCGGCTTCTCACGCGTATCTGGGCGGGGCTGGGTCACGACCTGTTGCACGGTTGCGCCGCCCCCGCGTTGACACCCCTCGCCAACCCTCGGAAAATCGCGGGTTTCCCGGGCCTAGCCCATGGGCGATGCGGTCCACGATCCGCACGCTTATCGGCGGCTCCGGGTGTATGTATTTGGGGCGTAGCCAAGTGGTAAGGCAGCGGGTTTTGGTCCCGCCATGCGTAGGTTCGAATCCTACCGCCCCAGCCATCTACCGCACCGTCGCGCAAGGGCCGTCGAGATCAACACCGTGCTGCCGCTCAAGGAACCCCAATCCGAACGGGCCATGTCGGTGTTTGCCGGCAATGCCACCCCGGAGCTCGCCGCTAGCATTGCTCGCTACCTCGGCCTGCCGTTGAGCAAGTGCTCGGTCGGCAAGTTCAGCGATGGTGAGGTGGCCGTGGAGGTCATGGAGAACGTGCGCGGTCGCGACGCCTTCATCGTTCAGTCCACCTGCCCGCCGACCAACGACAACCTGATGGAACTCCTCACGATGGCCGACGCCTGCCGGCGCGCCTCGGCGGAGCGCATCACGGCGGTGGTGCCCTACTTCGGGTACGCCCGCCAGGACCGTCGCCCCCGCGCCCAGCGCGTGGCGATCACGGCCAAGCTGGTGGCCAACATGATCACCACCGCGGGCATCGACCGGGTGCTGACCATCGATTTGCACGCGGACCAAATTCAGGGCTTCTTCGACATCCCCGTGGACAACGTCTACGCCTCGCCGGTGCTCCTCGGCGACATGTGGAAGCAGAAGATGCAGGACATCGTGGTGGTGTCGCCGGACGTGGGCGGTGTGGTTCGCGCGCGCGCCCTCGCCAAGCGCCTCGACGATGCAGACCTTGCGATCATCGACAAGCGCCGCCCGCGCGCCAACGAGGCGCAGGTGATGAACATCATCGGTGAGGTGGAAGGCAAGTCCTGCGTGCTCGTCGACGACCTCATCGATACGGCCGGCACGCTGTGCCAGGGCGCGGCCAAGTTGAAGGACAGCGGCGCCGCTGCCGTGGTGGCCTACGTGACGCACCCGGTGCTGTCCGGGCCGGCCGTGGAGCGCATTGCGAATTCCGAGCTCGACGAGCTGGTGGTGACCGACACCATCCCCCTCGACGAGCACGCGCGGGCCTGTCCGCGCATCCGTCAGCTCAGCGTGGCGGGACTCCTGGGTGAGTCCATGCGGCGGATCTCCGATGAGGAATCCGTCAGCTCCCTCTACGTCGACTGAGCTTAACGAAAGACTTTAGTGCGTGCGGTGACCAGGTCGCGGGTCACTGCACGGTGTGTATCACGCTTCAACCTTGGAGATAACCATGAGCGTGGATTTTGAAGTAAAAGCAGACTTCCGGGAGGACCTGGGGAAAGGTGCGAGCCGCCGCCTGCGTCGTACCGGCAAGGTGCCCGCCGTACTGTACGGTGGTCACCGTGACCCTCGTTCCCTGAGCCTCGATCACGATCGCCTCTTGCACCAGCTGGACAACGAGGCCTTCTACTCGCAGGTGTTGACGATCACCGTCGGTGACAAGTCCCAGCCTTGCATCCTGAAGGACGTGCAGCGCCATCCGCACAAGATGCTGATCATGCACGTGGACTTCCAGCGCGTGATGGAGGACGAGGCCATCCGTATGTTGGTGCCCCTGCACTTCGAGGGCGAAGACAAGTCGCCCGGCAAGCGCGAGGGCGGCGTGTTCCAGCACACGCTGAACGAGATCGAAGTCTCCTGTCTGCCCGGCAACCTGCCCGAGTTCATCGTGGTGGACTGTTCGGCGCTCGAGATCGACGGCAACCTGCACCTCTCGGATGTCACCTTCCCCGAGGGTGTGGAGAGCATCGAACTCGCCAACCACAACAACGACCTCACGGTGGTCAGCGTGTCCAAGCCTCGCGCAGCGAAGGCCGACTCGGACGATGACGCCGCGGCCGAGGATGGCGGTGAGGAGAGCAGCGAAGGCTAAGGCCGCTCGCGCTCTCGAGGGACTACCCCGGCGGCCGGGTGACCGAAAGGTGGCCCGGCCGCTCTCTTTTTCGCCAAGGAGTGCCCGCCACGCAGGCCCAGCTGCTGCGTTGGCCGTTCGAAGCGCGTAGAACACCATGAGCAATATCAAACTGATCGTCGGCCTCGGCAATCCGGGGCCTAAGCACGAGGCGGATCGCCACAATGCGGGGTTCTGGTTCGTCGACGACCTGGCCCGTGCCAACGGCGCCGGCAGCTTCGCCAGTGAGCGGAAGTTCCTGGGCGATATCTGTCAGGCGTCGATCGCCACCCGCAACGTGCGCCTGCTCAAGCCGACCACGTTCATGAACCGTAGCGGCCAGTCCGTACGTGCGGTGATCGACTTCTACAAGATCGAGCCCGAAGAGGTGTTGGTGGTGCACGACGAGCTCGATCTGCCGCCGGGCACGGCGCGTCTGAAGCGCGGCGGCGGCCACGGCGGTCACAATGGCCTGCGCGATCTCATCGCGCACATCGGCAAGCAGTTCATGCGCCTGCGGGTGGGGATAGGCCACCCCGGCAGCCGCGAGCAGGTGGTCGGCTTCGTGTTGAAGGCGCCCAGCAAGAAGGAGGCCGAGCGCATCGACGACGCGCTGCGCGAGTCCCTGAGCGCGGTGGAGTTGCTCCTGCGCGAGGGTGAGCAGAAGGCGATGAATCAGCTGCACACGCGCGCCAATGTCCCTGAAGAGAAATCCCCGGAAGCCGGTTCGCCAGCTCGAGAGCAGCAGCAGGGCTCGGTGTCTACAGAGAAGAAGGAAACACGCTGATGGCTATTCGATGCGGCATCGTGGGACTGCCCAACGTGGGGAAGTCGACCCTGTTCAACGCTCTTACCTCCGCAGAGATTCCGGCCGAGAATTACGCCTTCTGCACCATTGATCCCAACGTGGGCGTGGTGTCCGTGCCTGATCCGCGCCTCGCCAAGCTAACGGATATCGTGAGCCCGCAGAAGACGATTCCCACCACCGTCGAGTTCGTCGATATCGCGGGCCTGGTGGAAGGGGCCTCGCGCGGTGAAGGGCTCGGCAACAAGTTCCTCGCCAATATCCGCGAGACCCATGCTATCGCCCATGTGGTGCGTTGCTTCGAGAACGACGACGTGATGCACGTGGCGGGCCGGGTCGACCCGGTTGGCGATGTCGAGGTGATCAATACGGAACTCGCCTTGGCGGACCTTGCGACGGTGGACAAGGCCCACGATAAGGTGCGCCGTCAAGCTAACACAGGTGATAAGTCGGCTGTCGTCCAGCGCGATCTCTTGGCGCGTGTGCAGGCTCATCTCGATGAGGGTAAGCCCGTACGGTCCCTGGGGCTCGAAGCGGAGGAGCTGGCAACGCTGCGTGAGCTGCACCTGCTGACGGTGAAGCCCGTGTTGTACGTAGCAAACGTCAACGACGACGGGTTCGAGGGCAACCCGCACCTCGATGCCCTGTGCGGACTGGCCGACGAAGAGGGCGCTCAGGTGGTGGTGGTGTGCGCCGCCATTGAAGCGGAGATCGCCCTCCTCGATGACGAGGACAAGGTGGAGTTTCTCAGCGAGATGGGGCTCGAGGAGCCCGGTCTCGATCGCGTCATTCGCAGCGCTTACCGCTTGCTTGGGCTACAGACCTTCTTCACCGCCGGCGAGAAGGAGGTGCGAGCGTGGACGGTGCGGGCTGGCGCCACTGCGCCGCAGGCGGCTGGCGAGATCCACACCGACTTCGAGCGCGGCTTCATCCGCGCCGAAGTGGTCGCCTACGATGACTTCGTTGAGCACAACGGCGAGAGCGGCGCCAAGGAAGCTGGGCGGTGGCGCCTGGAGGGTAAGGAGTACGTGATGGCGGAAGGCGATGTGATTCACTTCCGCTTCAACGTGTAGGGCATAGGGATGTCTGTAGGCGCCTACGGATATCCGTAGAACATAACGCGACCTGTGAGTCGCGCGTCAGAATAGCGTCGCCCGATTCCGGGCATCGGCCGACACCGGCATCTTTTGAGGAGCTTTGCGTGGAGACCTGGGGAGAAACAAGTTGTCCACAGTCACCAGCGTTGATTACTCAAGCGATCGGTTGCCGCGCTAACTAACCGCCTCGGCAGTGGATAACCGTCGGATTTCTCAGGTACTCACCCGGTTTTGTGACTTAGTTGGCACTTTTTTAGAAGCTTATCCCCAGCCACTTCCGAAGCTGGCGGGTTTAGGCGACACCGGGAATTGCGTCCCAAACTGTCGCCGGGGAAAGTAATCCACAGGATGTGAACAGCGCTTGTGCTGCAGCGCAGTGACATAATCGGCAGGGTGAGGATGTCGATCCCGGGGGCCGAGGTGACGGTAGCTTGACGCTGGCGCGCAGTGGGGGAGCCAGCGTCGCCCGCCGTGGCGAGCGACCCCGGCAATGTGAGCTCAGTGGGTCGAGGATTTGCCCTGGGCGCGCGCCAGGCGACGGGTCAGGGCCTTCGCGAAGGCCGAGCGGCGATGATCGAAGGTCTCCACGTGCTTGCGCTTGAGCGGATCGAAGTAGCGGTAGGTGCCCGGACCAAGGACTTCCTTGATCTGACCGTTCTCGTAGAGCACGCCGCGCTCGTGGTCGGCGACGATGAAGGTCTGTGTGAGCATGTTGGTACCTCCCTTGTGACGACGCGCGCTGAGACCGAAGCTGCGAAGACCGATCGGTCTCGAAGCGCTCAACCGCGACGCGGTCCTGCGATGGCTAGGGGCACAAAAAAGCCCCGCGCGGTGAACCGACCGGGGCTTTTCCGGAAGGGCGCCGCTGGCAGCCCCTCGAGGTCCGTTTCTAGGAGGGTCGTGGGGCCGGGTCAGCCACCACTGCACAGCGTGATGGCTTGGGTATCGCTGTGTTGTCCTGCGCCTTCCCGCTCGGTGCGGCAAGGCTGCGAAGGTTGCGAGTCCAATGAAGGATCCCTATGGCGGCGCGCATTCGCGCCAAAACCCTGAAAGTATGGCGGATTAGCTGTGGTGCAGCAAGGCGAGGGGTTCACGAAAGGGTGTTTTCTTGGCGCAGCGGGGTGCCGAAGCGCCGACATGAAAGCGCTCGCACCGGCTGGAAATCCGCGAAGCAGGCGTTGACAGGATGGGGGTGTGGCGCCAGAATCGCGGGCTCGCTTCGGCGGGCGCGTGGCTATGTAGCTCAGCTGGTTAGAGCGCGGCACTCATAATGCTGAGGTCGGTGGTTCAAGTCCACCCATAGCCACCATCTCTCCCTGCCCTAAGACGGATCCACGGTCCACAACTGGACTGCAGTTTTTCCGCCGATCCCGCGTGCAGTCGCTGCCTCCTTGGGCCGTCCGTCTCGTGCTGGCGCGAAAGCGACCGCTGGACCTCGCGAACGAACGCTTTGGCGATCTGCGCCACGCCCAAATCCAAACCTAAATAATCAGATAGGTTCTCTGGCTCGGGAGCCTACTCGTACATCGGCTCCTGGTGGGCGGTGTCAGGCACGTTGCGCAGCACAAGCCAAACCACTTACCGCGCACGAGTCGCGAACAGTAAAGCGCAGTATCGTATGGGTTAACCAGTAGATCCGCCGGCCAAGCATTAATACCCGAACTCCCGTATCGGCCTGGCGCGCGTGGCTCAGTTCCGGGGCGGGTCCGGGGGACTAGCGGCGGGCCGGGCACGCTCCATGAACAACCTATTGTTGGCTGGGACAACGTTGCAGGTGGTTGCGCGATGACCTCCGGAATGGCCGCCCGAGCCTGGCCCGCTCGACCCACTTGCGTTCGCGAGCAACCCTTCGCAGACGCTCCGCCCGTGCGACATCCGTGAGTGGTCATTCAACGGCTTTGAAGTCTGGTGGATCACACGGTAATGTCCGGGCTCACCCACCACGACGGAATTCGCGAAGAGGACTCGCGAGTTGGTGCTTGGCCGCGCGAAACGGTGTCGGCCCCTGCCGGGCCACCGCGTCGCGGCGCGAGAGAAGGAACGCCTGATTTTATGGCAACGAGTGCGCTGCGCGAACAGATAGAGGAGGCGGTACAACCGGTCTCCCAGTTCTGGCCCATGAAGGGCTTTGTCTCCCACAACCCGCTTCAGGGTCTGGAGCATCTCCCCTTCGACGAGGCCTTCCGCCAGGCGAATCAGCTGTTCGGGGCCCAAGGGTATCTGCCCGTCGAGGAGTACCGGGGCCTACATCGGAGCGGGCGGATCAGCGCCCTCAGTATCGATCGAGCCCTGGTGAGGAACGGGCCTGCCAACCGCGGCTCGGTCTTGCTGGCCTCGCGCACGATCTCGGCGGCGCACGTCCATCGGCTGCACCTGCTGCACGGTATCGATCCGCTGGAACCGGCGCTGTTCGACTGGCAGATCAACAGCCGTGGTGCGCTTTCCACCCCCCGCGAGGGCGCCAGCGAGGCGGTCGACCTGGCGGCGATCTGGCAGGCAGCGCTGGCCGTCCTCGACCTCGAGGATCCACGCGAGGCCCAATCCGATGAGCACGCGGCGCAGGCGGCGGCGGACGGCGCTCGAATCGAGTTGCCGTTTCGACGCGCGCTCAGCGATTGGCTGGACGAGGGCACCGGCTCGACCGTCGTGGCCAATATCGATGCGCAGGTCATCAAGTGGGTCTCTGCGTTTGTCGACGAGGGCATGGCGGCTTGGGCCATGCCGTCCAGGCGGGCTGGCTTCTACGCCGCTTGGCGTGAACTTGCGCAGCATGATGCGAGCGCGCGCCTGATCGGCATCGATCGTTTCGTCGACAAGGTGGCGGCCCTGCCGGATGAGCCGGAAGCGGCGATTAGAAGCTGCCTCGAGCTGCTCGAAGTCCCTCAGGCGCGTTGGCCGGACTACCTCGAGCGCGTGCTCGCGCAGCTGCCCGGGTGGACCGGGTTGATCCGCTGGCGTGGCCTGAACCCTGAGGACCCGATCCAGAAGATCAACCCCATCGACGTCGAGCAGTACCTCGCCGTTCGTATGTTCTACGAAGCACAGTTTGTGGCCAGCGAGGCACGTCGCCGGTGGTCGGTAGCCGGTTCGCTGGCAGCGATCGCTGAGCGGCTCGCCGCCCAAGGCAGCGGCACGGTGGCGTACGTCAGCGCCGGCAAGCAAGCCGTGTGCCGGGATGCCTGGCGACTGTTCCACCTGGCTCAGCTGCTGGAGCTGCCCGCCGACGAGCTGCGCGCGATGCCTATCGAGGATGCTAAGCGCATGCTCGCCTGGTTGGACGAGTTTCCTGCTGAGGACCAGAATCCGGTTTGGCTCGAAGCCTACGAGGACTCTTTCCGCCATCAACTCCTTGGGGATATCGCTGGCCATCGCGCCTCGGCGCCTCCGGTGGATGGGCGCCCTCTGGCGCAAGCGGCGTTCTGCATCGACGTGCGGTCTGAGCCGTTTCGACGCAACTTCGAAGCCGTAGCCCCCGTCGAGACCTTCGGCTACGCCGGGTTCTTCGGCATTCCGATGGATCACCGCAACTTCGACACGGAGGAATCCTTCCCCCTGTGCCCGGTGCTCCTGTCCCCGGCCAATGCGTTGCTCGAAACGCCGCGCGACGGGCAGGAGGAGGCACTGTCGAGTTACGCCAGCGGGTCGCGCTGGAAGACGCTCATGGGGCACCTGTTCCACGACCTGAAGCACAACCCCATCGCCTCGTTCCTCCTGGTCGATGTGGTCGGCTTGTTCTTCAGCGCGGCGCTGTTCGGCAAGACCCTGGTGCGGCGTCCCTACAACGCCCTGGTGCAAGCCGCCAAGCGCTGGTTTGTGCGGCCCGTGGTCACCGAGATCGCCGTGGAGCCGACCAGCGAAGCGGCGCAGGTCAGCGGCCTGCCGATCGAGCTGACCCGGGGCTTCTCCATCGAGCAGCAGGCGAACTTCGTCGAAGGCGGCCTGCGTACGATTGGCCTGACGAGCAACTTCGGCCGCTTCTTCGTCCTGTGCGGTCACGGCAGCACGACGGACAACAACCCGTACTCCGCTGCGCTCGATTGCGGTGCGTGCGGCGGGCGCCATGGCGACCCCAACGCCCGGACCTTCGCGGCCATGGGCAACAACCCCGAGGTGCGTGCAGAGCTCAAGAATCGTGGGCTGGAGATCCCGGACGACATGTGGTTCCTGCCGGCCAAGCACGATACGACGGCCGACAAGGTGTACTTCTACGATCTCGTCGACCTGCCGGAGAGTCACCGGGAGGATTTCGAGAAGCTGCGTCAGGCGTTCATCTCAGCGGGCCAGAACCTGGCCGTCGAACGCTGCGCCCGCATCCCGGGGACACCCAAGGGCATGAGCCCGGAGAAGGCGCACGCGCACGTGGAGTCGCGCACCTTCGACTGGGCCACCACGCGACCGGAATGGGGGCTGTCGGGTAACGCGGCGTTCATCATCGCGCGTCGGGCGGTGACCAAGGGCATCGACATCGGTGGCCGCTGCTTCCTGCATTCCTACGACGCTGCCTCGGATCCCGAGGGCGCGATCCTCGAGAAGATCATGACAGCGCCGTTGGTGGTGGGCGAGTGGATCAACATGCAGTACTACACCTCGGCCACGGATCCGTGGAAGTACGGCAGCGGCAGCAAGGTGATCCACAACGTGGTCGGCGGCATCGGCGTGATGTACGGCTCCCAGAGCGACCTGGCGACAGGGCTGCCCCTGCAGACGGTCAACGACGGTGAGGCGCATTTCCATGAGCCGATGCGGCTGTTGATCATCATCGAGGCCGATCCCTCGATCGTCGCCGGCATCATCTCCCGGCACGGGATCCTGCAGCAGTTCTTCCACAACGAGTGGCTGAACCTGGTAGTGCTCGATCGCGAGACGTTCTCGTTCCAGCGCTATAACAAGGACGCCATCTGGGAGCAGGTCGAGCTATGAGGATTGTCACCGCCGTCATCCTGTTTGCCCTATGGCTCAGCTTCTCGGTGAGCTTGTCACCCGCGCACATGGTGGTGGGCGCGATCGTATCGGTGTTGGTGGCCTGGCTTAACCCTGCGCTACCGTCCATGCGGCGGCTGTCCTGGTCGGCCATATTCGCCTACCAACCGTGGCTCTTCGGCAGGATTTTCAAGAGCGGACTGCACGTGACCCGCTTGATTCTCGATCCCAAGCTGCCGATCGCTCCGCGCCTGATTCGTCGCGAGATCGGCTTGAAGAGCGATGGCGAACTGGCCGTGTTCGGCAATTCCATCACCCTGACTCCCGGGACCATCACGGTGGAGATCGCCCCGGGCGAAGTGCTGGTGCACGCGATCGATGCCGAGTCGGCCCAGGATCTCCTGGACGGCACCCTCGAGAACAAGGTGCAGCGAGTGTTTTCCGGGTCGGAGCAGAAGCAGTGAGCGGTTTTCTGTTCTTCGTGCTCGTGGCGCTGACGGCGATGATGCTCGTTTACCTGTACCGAGTGGTGCGTGGCCCCACCGCCTTCGATCGGGTGCTCGGACTCAACGGTATCTCCACCAAGGCGATCATCCTGATCGTGGTGATCGGTGCGGCCTTCGGGCGGGTCGATATGTTCGTGGACATCTCCACTGGCTACGCGATCCTGAATCTCGTCGGCGCGCTGGCGATTGCCAAGTTCCTCGAAGAACGTGGGGAGGAGGAAGAATGACGGCGCTGGCCATTGTCCTGATCGTGATCGGGCTGTTTTTTCTGGTGGTCGGCTCCATCGGCATGCTGCGCCTGCCCGATGTGTTCAGCCGCGCCCATGCGCTGTCCCTGACCGATGCCTTAGGGGCCCTGTTCGTGTTGGGCGGGCTGGCGGTCTACGAGGGGTTCAGTACTAACCTGCTGAAGATCCTCGTAGTGCTCGGTCTCATCTACCTGCTCAATCCCGTGTTCACCCACGCGGCCATTCGCGCAGCCTACCGGGCGGGACTTCGCCCAGGCGAGAGGAGCGACGACAAGTGATTTTCGAGTTGCCGCTGCTGTTGCTGCTGGTGATGACGGCCGCCGGGGCGATCCTCGTCAAGGACCTCATCTCGGCCGTCTTCATTCTGGGCTCTTACAGTTTTGCCCTGGCGTTGGTCTGGGCGCTGGTCGGCGCCGTCGACGTCGCGTTCGTCGAGGCGGTGGTCGGCGCGGGACTCGCCACCGTGTTCTTCCTGCTGACCTTGTTCCGCACCGACGAGAAGGACACGCAGATTCGCCGCCTGCCGGTGCCCAAGGTAGCGCTCGTCGGTCTGCCGCTGCTGGCCTTGTTGATGCTCTACGGCGCGGGCGACCTGCCGGTGTTCGAAGATCCCACGTCGCCCGCCAGCACGCACGTCTCGCCGCAGTACCTCGAGAACAGCGTGGCGCAGACGCGGACCCCCAACGTGGTCACCTCGATCCTGATGGACTACCGCGCTCTGGATACGCTGGTGGAGACCATCGTGATCTTCACGGCGGGTATCGCCTGTGCGCTGCTGCTGCGGAGACGCGGTCAGTGATCCATCCCCACGACAGCGTCATCGTGCGCACCCTGGGCCGGATCGTGATCCCCGTGGCGCAATTGTTCGGCTTCTATGTGCTGGTGTTCGGGCAGTACGGGCCCGGCGGTGGCTTCGTCGGCGGGGTGGTGCTGGCGGCAAGCATGATTCTCGCCATTCTGATCTTCGGCGTGGACGCCGATGACAGTCGCCTGGCGCGGGCTGTGCTGCATGGCGACGGCATCGGCCTACTCATCTTTGCAGGCGTGGGCGGCTTGTGCCTGATCGGCGGCGGTCAGTTCCTGAACTACGCAAACCTCGAGGTGCCGGGTCTGGACGAACCTTCCCGCAGGTACCTCGGGATCTTGTTGACGCAGATTGGTGTGGCCGTGGATGTCGCCGTGACCGGCGTGTCGATTTCCATCAGCTTGGCCTCAGATGATGAAGATGAGGGCGACGGCGCGGATGAGGTTTCCCATGTTTGAGCTCCTTCAGGCCTGGTTGCAGCGGCCGAACTTCATTGTCTTCGTGATTCTGTTCCTCTGGGGCCTCTACATCATGGTCGTGCACCCGAACCTGGTGAAGAAGCTGATCGGGCTGTACATCCTGCAGACCAGCGTGATTTTCTTCCTGGTGGCCTTCAGTGCAAAGCAGGGCGCCACGGTGCCGATCGTAAGGCCCGATTCGGTGGTGAATGCCATCGAGTACGCCAACCCGCTGCCCCACGTGCTCACGGTGACGGCCATCGTGGTGCAGGTGGCCACCCTCGGTGTGTCCCTGGCGTTGGTCTCCCTCGCCTACCGCAAGTACCGCACGCTCGATGAGAACGAGCTGCTGCAGGAGGCCGAGTGAGCGAGCATCTGCCCATACTGCTGTTCCTCGTGCCGTTCTTCGCGGGCGTGGCGATGCCGCTCGTGACCACGAATCGGCGCGGCTGGTGTCAGCCAATCGCGATCGGTGCGGCCGCGCTCATGGTGGTGCTGGCCGTGATCAACCTACGGGTGGTGTTGAGCGAGGGGCCGATCGAGTACGCGCTCGGCGGCTGGGGGGCACCGATCGGCATCGCCTGGTTGAACGATTCGCTCGCCGCCTTGGTGGTGCTGACCGTCAGCGCGGTGGCCTTCCTGACGCTCCTCTACGGGCGCATGGCCTTCTCCTCCCGCTTCGACCGGAGCATGACCCACTACACGCTCGTGCTGTTGCTGATCACGGGGCTGGTCGGGATCGTATTCGCGGCGGACCTGTTCAACCTGTTCGTGTTCCTGGAGGTCTCGGCCATCGCGGCCTACGCGCTGGTCGGCGCGGGCGGCGGCAAGGGCGCTGTCTACGCATTTCGCTACCTGCTCCTGGGCTCACTCGGGGCGACCCTTTACCTGCTGGGCGTCGGCCACCTCTACGTGGCGACGGGCACCCTGAACATGGCGGACCTTGCCACCCAGCTTCCCGAGCTGATCAACTCGACGGCTGTGGCCGGTGGCCTGATCTACATCTTCCTCGGGCTGTCGATCAAGATGGCCCTGATTCCGCTGCACGGCTGGCTGCCCGATGCCTACCAGAACGCACCGGAAACCGTGAGTCCGCTGTTGGCCTCCACGGTGACCAAGGTAGCGCTGGTGGCGTGGGTGCGAATCGAGTACTCCCTGATCCTGCCCGGCGTGGAGGTGAGCGCGGTCCCGGTGCTGGTGCTGCTGGAGGAGATCGGCATCATCGCCGCGATCGTCGGCGGCGCGCTCGCGCTCATTCAGACCGATCTCAAGCGCATGTTCGCCTACGGCGGCATCGGCCACGTGGGGTTGATCCTCTTGGGTGTTAGTCTCGGCAACGCGACGGGCTTCGCGGGTGGGATCTTCTACCTGGTCAACGACGCGGTCATGCAGGGAGCCCTTTTCATGATCGCCGGGGTGCTGGCGCGTAGCCACGGCGTGCGCACGCTGGACGACCTGCGCGAATCGGGCAGACCGTCGCCCTGGTTGACGGCGTCTCTGATCATCGTCGCGGTAGGAATGGTCGGCCTGCCCCCCATGGGTGGTTTCTTCGGCAAGTGGAACATCGTGTTGGGCGCCCTCGAGGCGGACCACTACCTGGCGGCCTTCGCCGTGGTGGCATCGACGCTGCTGACCCTGGGCTACTTCGTGAGGGTCTTCGCTGCGTGGTTCCACCGCTCGACGCCCGCCGGTGTCCAACCGCAAGCCGCCTCGGGGCTCCTATGGCCCAGCCTTGGCGTGGCGTCGGTCGCCATGATCGCGCTCGGGGTGTTCAGCGATCCCATCTTCAAGATACTGGTTGACTTCGTCACCGGTGGAGGCGTCTGACGGCCATGTCGATCTACGTCTTGATACCGTTCTTGCCCCTGCTCGCGGCGCTGGTGCTCGCCCTGTTCGGGCGTCAGCTCGAAGGGGTGGGTCACCGGTTGGTGATTCCTGCCATCGCCGTATCGTTCGCGCTGTCCGTCTCTCTATTCCTCGACGTTCGCGCGAACGGGGCGATGGAGATCACGCTTTACCAGCTGCTCGATGTGGGGAGCCTGAAGGTCGACGTGGGCTTTTTCGTCGATCAGCTCACCGTGTTGTTGTTGCTGCTGGTCACCGGCGTCAGTTCCATCGTCCAGATCTACGCGTCGCGATACATGATCAGCGATGCCCGCCACAGTCGTTTCTTCGCCCTAACGGCGTTGTTCACCGGTGCCATGACAGTGCTGGTGATGAGCAGCAACCTCCTGCTCACGTTCATGTTCTGGGAGGTCATGGGCCTTTGTTCCTACCTGCTCGTCTCGCACTACGGCGAGCGTGAGGCTGCGGCGAAGGCGGCGACCAAGGTGTTCCTGGTCAATGCCGTGGCGGACGTGGGGCTGTTCATCGGCATCATTCTCACCTTCGTGACCTTCGGCACCCTGAACATCCAGGAGATTCTGAGTCTCGCGCGATCGGGTACGGAGATTCCGACACTCTCTGTCACGCTGATCACCCTTTGCCTGTTCATGGGGGCTATGGGCAAGTCCGCCCAGGTGCCGACCCATGCGTGGCTGCCGCTGGCGATGGAAGCGCCAACACCCGTGTCGGCGCTGATCCACGCGGCGACCATGGTGAACGCCGGGCCCTTCCTGCTGGCGCGCCTGAGTCCGGTGATCGTGCTCTCGCAGAGCGGCATGGCGGTGATCGCCACCGTCGGCGCGGTGACCGCGTTGTTTGCGTCGGTCGTGTCGTTGACCCAGACGGACGTCAAGCGAACGCTCGCGTACTCCACCATCAGCCAACTCGGTTTCATGACCTTCCTGTGCGGGGTCGGCGCGTTCGTGGCCGCGATTTTCCACCTCTTGGCGCACGGCTTCTTCAAAGCGTTCCTGTTCCTGTCCACCGGCAACGTCCTGGCCTCGACCCATCGTCGCTTCGAACTCGAGGAAGAGAAGTCCCACGCGCCTTCTCAGGGGCTGTTCCTGTGGGCCCTGGTGCTCTCCGTGCTGCCCCCGTTGGTGGTGTTCTCCGGTGCCTATCGTGACCTGTGGCTCTCCCAGGGCTTTACCACGGCCGCTGTCGCGCTGTGGGTGGTAGGTAGCTGCACCGTGTTCTTCACGGCCATGTACCTGTTCAAGGGTTTCACCACGGTATTCGGTCACGGCGTCTCAGGCGTCCGCGCGGGCTCGCGGGTCACGCCTACTCCCTTCTCCACGCGACTGCTTGGCGGCATCGCGGTGGTGGCCGGCGTGGCGATCGCCTTGCTACTGGTGATCTGGCGTTGGTTCGCCGAGTTCCTATCACCCGCGGTAGGCGGTGCGCCAGCATCGCCAAGTTCGGGGTTGACCCTATGGGTGCTGGTGCCGATCGGTGTTGCGCTGCTCGGCTGGGGCGTCGCCTACACACGGCGCGATAAGGCTGGGGTGGCCGGTGGTGCCGAGTGGAAGAAGCGCCTCTACGTGTTCTTCCTCAACAAGGGCTACTTCGATGAGATCTACGAGGTGATCATCGTGCGCCCGACCCTCGGTGCCGCTCGCTGGATGTGGGCGAAGATCGATCGAGGCATCATCGATCGACTGGTGCTCTCGATGGGCGCCATCAGCCTTGGTGTCGCCCGCCGCTTGGGCGCTATCGACATGGCGGTCGACCGACAGGTGACCAACGTGGGTTCCGGCAGCGTCGGTCTCGCTCGCCGCTTGGGCGCTATCGACATCGCGGTCGACCGACAGGTAACCCGCGTCGGTTCCGGCAGCGTCAGTCTTGCCCGATGGCTCGGGCGCAACGTCGATACGGCCGGTATCTCGAAAACGGTCGATGGACTAGGTAAGGGGGTGGATGCATCGGGCCAGGCGGCACGGCGCATCGAGCCACGCACCCTGCAGCACAATCTGCTGGTCGTCGTGCTTTCTCTGATTGCTGCGTTGACCTTCTTCTACTGGATCGCGGGGTAGCGACCGACGTGAACGAATTGTTTTCAAACCACCTGTTGAGCGTAATGATCGCGGTGCCGTTTCTCGGCATGGCGGTCTTGGCATTCGTTCGCGGCCGGGTCGCGGTACTGTCGACGACGCTCGCGATCACCCTGGTGAACCTGGCGCTGGCCGTGGTGCTGTGGATCGGCTTCGATCTCACGGACCAGGGCATGCAGTTCGTCGAACGGGTCGAGTGGATGCCCACCTTCGGCATTCAGTACGCCGTCGGCGTCGACGGCATCAGCCTGTTGCTGGTGCTGCTCACCAGCATTCTGCCGCCGCTCTGCGTGCTCGGTTCCTGGGATTCGATCACCAGCCGGCTGAAGCCGTTCATGATGCTCATCCTGCTGGTGGAAGGCGCCATGTTGGTGGTCTTCACGGCGCTGGATGCCTTCCTGTTTTTCATGCTGTGGGAAGTCACGATGATTCCCATGTACTTCATGATCGTGCTGTGGGGCGGACCGGAACGTATCGCGGCCGGCATGAAGTACGTGATCTACAGTCTGCTCGGCAGCTTGCTGCTACTGGTGGGCATCCTCAGCCTATCCCTGCAGGCGGGCACCTTCGACATCCTGATGCTCGCCGAGCATGACTACTCGGCCAACTCCCAGTTCTGGATATTCCTGGCCCTGTTCCTGGGCTTCGCCATCAAGCTGCCGATGCTGCCCTTCCACACGTGGCTGCCGGATGCGCATTCGGAAGCGCCAACGGCCGGCAGTGTGTTGCTGGCCGGCGTGCTGCTCAAGATGGGTGGCTATGGCCTGATCCGCTTCTGCCTGCCGATCTTCCCCGAGGTGGCGCTGCAGTTCGCGCCGTACATGCTGTGGTTGTCGGTGGCCGGAATTCTCTACGGCGGGTACATGGCCCTGGCGCAGACGGACCTGAAGCGCCTGGTCGCCTACTCGTCGGTCTCGCACATGGGCTTTGTGACCTTGGGCATCTTCTCCTTCAGCAACGAAGGCATCGAAGGTGCAATCCTGCAGATGATGACCCACGGCCTGACCACCGGCGCGATGTTCCTGATCGTCGGCCAGCTATACAACCGCACGCACAGCCGTGAGATCGCCGACTACGGTGGCTTGTACAAGCGTATGCCCAGGTTCGTCGCGATACTGAGCCTCTTTGCCGTGGCGTCCTTCGGGTTGCCCGCCACGTCGAACTTCATCGGCGAGTTCCTGATCCTGGTCGGCGTGTCCTACGAGAACTTCGTCTTCGTCGTGCTGGCCATGGGCGGCATCGTGCTGGGCGCCGCCTACATGCTCTGGATGCTGCAGCGGGTGGCACTTGGGCAGGCGCGTACGGAGGCGGCTCGTCAGCTGACGGACCTGGATCTTCGCGAGGTGCTGACGTTGGCGCCCTTGGTGGTGGCCGTGCTCGGTATCGGCCTCTACCCGGGACCCTTGCTGGAGGCGATGGATGCCAGCGTGACCTACGTCGTCGACCGCGTGGCGGCGGTGCAGGCCGCTATTCCCTAGCGTCGAAAAGAAAGGGGGCGCCGCTCTCGCGGTCGCCCCCAGTACGGTAGTGCTGTTGCCAGTGCTTACGGCATGCGAGAGAGGGTTACGCCCACCAGCACGTTCGGTGCCTGCGCATCCTCATCGGTGAAGGCCTCGTCCTCCTGGTCCGGCCCGCCGCCGACCTGCGGGTCGAGCTCACCGTCCAGGCGGAACACCTGCACCACGCGTAGGATGTTCTCGGTGCTGGTGGCCAGGTTGTAGAAGGTCACCGTGAACACGCCCTCCGGATCCTCAGGTCCGGCGACGGGGAACACGTGCAGAATGCCTTCATCGTCGACGGCCCACTCGAACTCCGTCGGGTTCTCACCCTGGAGGTCGTAGACGCCGAAGCCACCGCCCTCGAACATGACCATCGCGGTTTCTTCACCGGCGAGGGTCTGCTCCATCCACAGGCCGAGGAGGCTCTCCTCGTCGAAGCTCGTCACGCGATCGACGGTGATGGAGAACTGATCGTCGGGATCGACCAGCAGGGTCATCTGATCCTCACCGAGGCCAGCTTCCACCTGCACGCCACCGACGTCGTCGTCATCGTCATCGAAATCGACGCGGATGACGCCCTGGTCGTCGACGGTCCACTCGCCCTCGTCCTCACCGAACTCGTAGCCGTCGAATTCACGACGCTCGAAGATCTCGGTAAAGGTGCCGTCGGCACCGAAGGTAAAGAGGCCAATCTCCTCGGCGTCGATCTGCGCGTAGGTCTTGCCCGCGAGCGCTGCCGTGTTGGCGGCGTCGGGCTGCGGACCTTCGGCGATCTCTTCCGAGTACTGCAGGGTCTCCACGAAGAGCTCGCGGTAGCTGGTGCCGTCATCCTCGATCTCGGTGGCGACCACGAGGACCGTTAGCAGGCCCGTGCTGGTGCGATCGAGCACGTAGACGGACGCCGTCTCACCGTCGGCCTCGGCCAGGCTCAGCACGCCGTTACCGTCCACGCGCCACGTGAAGCCGCCGTCCTGGAAGCCCGTCTCGAGGTCCAGCTCGTAGCCGTTGCCGTCGCCGAGGAACACGAGGGCTTCCTCGTGATCTTCTTCGAAGCCGTCCTCTTCGTCGGCTTCCTCATCTTCGAACTCCACCTCGAAGATGGTGTAGGTGCCCGGCACCGTGGCGGTGTCGAAGCCCATCTCGGCAAAGCGCATGAAGACGGCGGAGTCGGTCTGAGGACCGCGTTCCTCGGCCTCGCCGTCGGTCTCCTCTCGCTGGTCGCTGCTGTCCTCGACGGACACCTTGACTACATCACCGGACACGGCGATCAGCGTAACCAGCTGGAACTCGACGGTGCCGTCGGCAGCCGTGAACTCGATGCGCAGCTGACCGGCCTCGTTGACGGACCAGGTGAAGTCCTCGGCGTCGCTGTAGTAGTCGTCGTAGTAGTCGTAGTCATCGCCGAAGTCCTGGTCGAAGTCGCAGAACTCCTCACCGCCGGGCGGGGTGAAAGCGTCGCCTTCGTCCGTCGGGACCTCGCCGGGGGCCACGCCACCGTCATCGTTGGCGACGCCGTCATCACCCACGTCGGTGCCGTCGTCGAAGGCATCGCCGGTGCCGTCCCCGTCTTCGTCGCTGGCAACGCCGTCGTCGCCGACGTCGGAGCCATCATCGAAGGCGTCGCCGGTGCCGTCGTCGAGCGCATCGCCGTTACCATCGGCAAAGGCGTCGTCGTCGCCCTCAGGCGGGGTGGCGCCATCGGGGGGCGGGAAGCAGACGTCCGGGGCATCGCTGGGGTCGCGATCGAAGTCATCGCCATCGAATTCGCCGTCGTCGTGAAAGTCGCCGAACTCCTGGCGCAGGCCCTGGCCGCCGGCGAAGAACACGAAGACGGAGTTGCCGTCGCTCGGCATGTACACGCCGGGAACGGTGTCCTCATCCCACTCGATGGTCGCGTTGCCGTCCGTCAGCACCAGGTCGACGGCTTCGTCGAGGGTGCCGGGGTTCGTCACCTCGAGGTCTTCCACGAAGGTCGTGGTGCCCTCGGCGATCGCTTCCGCGAGTTCCTGGGTGTCGGTGATGCCCTCGGGAAGGGTCACGCCTTCGATGGCCTCGACCACCACCTTGATGGCGGCGGAGAGTTCGAGGAGTTCGTCCGCGTCCACCATCTCGGCGGCGGTTTCGAGCTCGTCGAGGTCATCGATCGTGCCGTCGTCGGTGAGCTGGGTCGCGAGCACGTACTGGGCTGTGGTCACGTTGGTGATGTCGACGGCCTCGACCACGCCTTCCTCGTTCGCCGCTTCCTGGAAGCCTTCGAAGTCATCGAGTAGGGCGGTGAAGCGCGCAGCACCGTTAGGGTCGACGGCCTCACACAAAACGAGGGCGTCCGGATCGGTGCTCGAGATTTCCACCGTGTAGGCGCCGTTGGCGTCCGTCGGGACCGGTGCCTCGAATTGCTGGCCGTCTACCGTGAGTGTCACGATGGCGTTGGCGATCGGCGCATCGGTGACCACGCCGCTCACGGTGATGGTCTGCGCGACGCCATCGTCGCTCATATCGTCACCGCCGCCGGTGTCGCCGCCGCTATCACCGCCCGTGTCGCCGCCGCCGGTGTCACCACCGCCGCCTGTATCACCGCCGCCGCCTGTATCACCGCCGCCGCCGCCGGTGTCGCCGCCGGTGTCACCACCGCCGGTACCGCCACCGCCGCTCGAGCCACCGCCGCTCGAGCCACCGCCGCAGGCGCTCAACCCGAGCGCGAGCAGCGCGCAGGTGAGCAGTGCGAGTAAACGTTGTCGCGTCATGCTTGAGTTCTCCCCTATGAGGTTTTGTCGTTCGCTTGGATCCGTGCGATGCGAACGTCTCGCTCGGGTGCGTGCGACAGTGCGGGAGAACCGGATAACCCGGAGAGCTCGGGCCTTTGGATTAGGCTCGGCGCTTTCGGCAGCTCCGCTGTCCCCACGCTTGGCGTGTGGACCGGTGGCTTTGCGACCCTGCCTCGCGACAGGTGTGCCGTTCTCGATGCGCTGTGGCGATACGCTCACATCGGATCGCCTCGAAGTATTGCCTCAGACGCTCGATGCGGGTGTGATCGCCTTCAACGGATGGGGCGTTCGTGAGATGGGAGAGACCCGAAACGGTGCACCAGCGCACAGAGCGCTTGACCTAATCATGGTGAGGCGGGGATTGCGCGGTGCCCGCGAGCGGCGGGGGAGGCTGATATCATCGTCCCCATCGGGCGCCAAGGCCCCAGAGTCGATCCCAAGGAGGGTTTGGATATGAGCGCATGGCTAACGCGGTTGCGCTTGCCGCTGCTGGTGGCGAGCGCGACGCTACTCGTCTCAGGCTGTGATGTCGGCATCAACGAGTCGGTCACCATCGGTGCCAACGAGTCCTCGCGCGGTGCCGCGGTAGTTAACGGGTCGATCGATGTTGGCGAAGACGCGGAGGTGAACGGAGACGCGTCCACGGTCAACGGCGACATCAGAATCGATAACGGCGCCAGCGTGCGTGGTGCGAACACCGTGAATGGATCTGTCAGTCTGGGCGCCAAGGCGACTGCGCGAAGCATCAAGAGCGTGAACGGCGATATCGATCTCGCGGAAGAGGCTCAGCTCGCGAAGTCGATCAAGTTGGTGAACGGGGAGATCGGACTCTCGCCTGGCGCCAAGGTGGGCGGCGACGTCGACATCGTGGCCGGTGGCGTCTTCCTGCGCGCAGCGCAGGTAGAGGGGGACGTGAGCACGGTGGTCGCCGATGTGGAGTTGGCCGAGCAAAGTGTTATCGGCGGGGATCTGCGCGTCGCTAAGCCCGACAGCGGGATGACGGATGAAGAGCAGCCGACGATCATCGTGGGGCCCGGTAGCCAGGTGAAGGGCGAGTTGATCTTCGAAGCACCCGCCCGCGTGTTCGTGAGCGAGCAGGCGCAGATCGGTGGCGTTCGCGGCGTGCTTTCGGAGGCGGATGTCGTGCGCTTTGCAGGAGAGCGGCCGCCGCCCTCCTCGTGAGGCGCGTGGGGGAGTCATCGGATCACCGTGACTCCCCCGCGATAGCTTAAGCGTCCTGTTCGGCTTTCTTCTTACCGCCGAACAAGCCGCGCGCGGCGGCGATCGCCCCTACCGCGATCAGTGCGCCGAACTTCTTCAGGAAGATCAGTACCGCCGCCAGGATGCCCTTTTTCGCCAGGGCGAAACCGGCAGCGCCTGCCACCAGTGCGCCGATACCGTAGCCGGCGAGCTTGTCACCCTCCACGTAATCGGTGTAGCGGTCGCCCTCGTTGAACTCGGCCATGGCGAGAACCGTCTCACGGCTCGCATCGATATCGGCCTTCTGCTCCATGCCGGCGATGAAGCTCAGCACCAGCACGCCGCGACGACCGAGCACGCGGATGTCGTAGTTGAGGGTGTTCTGGTCCATGCCCTCGAAGCTCAGTTCCTTCGCCCAGTAGAGCTTGTGGGCGCCGCCGTCGTAGTAGGGGCGCTCCGCCCAGCCCAGGAGGTTGACCGTGGGGTACCCCTCTTCCTGGCGGTATCGGTTGGCTTCGCGCGTCTGCTGTTGGAGATCGCCCAGGAGTTCGTCGTAGTCGATCTCGTTGGCGTCCTCGTCGGAGACGTAGCCGTCCTCCTGCCAGTCGATGGTGACGCCCCAGGAGTCACCGTCGAAGGGCGAGTACTCGGCCGGGAACAACATGCCGAGGCCCTTCTCCCCCGGCGGGTTGCCCCAGATGTCCACCAGCACGGTTTGGGCGTCGTCGGCATCCAGGTAGTAGAAGTTGTCCGGCACCACCAGGGTGGCGTTGGCCTTACGCAGGTTGATGGTGCCCGTGCGCCGGTCCAGGGATTCGAGTATCTGTGCCTTAGTGGCGAGGTAGGCGTCGATCTGTTCCGCCGACAGCCCCTCCGCTGCCAGTGCTTCGCGCTCGGCCAACTCTTGCGCGGACTGGGCCAGGACGGTCACGGGCGCTGCGGCGAGGAGCGCACAGAGGGCGAGGCTTGCGGGGCCGTGGCGCGAGGGGTGGGGCATCAGAAGTCTCCGAAGGTTGTTGTTCGAATTCGTAGGTCGAGGCTCGGCGGACTATGCCAGCAAGCGCCCCTAGCTGCCACCGCCAGGGGATCGGGGACGCTCTGACACTCACGTGGTGCGCTACCCTTGGCGGGTCACCATAAGGAAGACCGGTACCTTGCCCAAGCTTGAACTCGACGGAATCTCCCAACGCTACGGGAAGCAGATCGTATTCGAAGGCATCCACCAGACCTTCGATGCGGGCGTGCACCTGCTGAGCGGCCCCAGCGGGGTCGGCAAATCCACCTTGCTGCGCGTGTGTGCGACGGCGGAGAAGGCGGCAGGGGGCGTCCTGCGTTGGAACGGCTCGCCCCTGCCTCGGGGCCGCAAGGCCCTGCGGCGGGTCCTCGGCTACGCGCCGCAGAGCGTGGATCTGCCCCTGGACCTCACCGCGCTCGAGTTCCTCACCCACCTGGCAGCTCTGAAGGGGCTCTCGCGGGCGAGTGCCCAGTGTACCGGGCTGCTCCAGCAGCTCGGGTTGGGAGCGGATGCGGATAAGCGCATCGTGGCGTACTCCGGCGGCATGCGCAGACGCCTGCTGCTCGCGCAGGCCTTTCTCGGCTCGCCGGCGCTGCTGGTGCTCGATGAACCGACGGCGGAGCTGGACGCTGAGACGGCAGGGCAGGTGGCGAGCCTGGTCTCGGAGCGGGCCGAGCAGGCGGTCGTGCTCCTCACCACGCACCTGCGCGCCCACTTCGACGGTGTCCCCCTGGCGGCCTACCTCGTGGCGGAGCGCACGCTACGGCCCATCTCATGAGCGCGATCGGCGTACTGAGTAGCGCGCTGCGAATGGACTTTCTGCGCTATCGGCGCAGCGCCGCCCTGCTTTATGTAGCGTTAGCCACACCGATCGCGGCTCACTTCATGGTGCCCGTGACCGAGTCGGCCTATTCGGTGCTGCTGGTGAATGGTGCCGCACCAGTGCTGACGCCGGCGGTGCTCGGCTTCGAGCTCGGCATGATCACGGCGACGGTGCTCACACCTATGGCGTACATCTTCCTGCGGGCCGGGCCTACGCGCCGGCGTCCTTGGCAGGTGACCGATACGCTCGCGCACTCGCGCGTGGCCATGACCCTCGGGCAATGGGCGGCGGACAGCGCTGCCCTGTGGTTGCTGCTGGTCGGCCTGACCCTGGCCGGCGCGATCCTGATGTTCCTGCGCGCGGGCGCCCAGGTGCTGTCGTTGGTGCCGGACTTCGCCTCGATGGCCGCCTGCTTGTGGCTCACCGCGGGCCCCGCCATGGCCCTGACCGCCGCCGTGCGAACCTTGCTCGCCGCCTTGCCCTTCACCCGCGGTTGGGGTGGGGACGTCGCGTTCTTCTTCTACTGGATGTTCAGCCTTGCGCTGCCCGTCGTCCTGGTCGCGACGTCCGGTGCCATCGCCACGCCGTCCCCCCTGCTCGACCCCTTCGGCATGATCTACCCGGTGGTGAAGGCGGTGGATGTGCCGGTCATCGATCTCACGATCGGCGGAGGCCCGCCCACGGCTGAGGTGATCGCATTCGATGCGCTGGCGGGCACCCTGTCGGTTGCCTTCATCGCCTCCCGGGTGGCGTGGTTGGGGTTGGCGGCGTCGGTCGCGCTGGTGGCGGGCCTGTTGGCGGCCCCCCAACGTGTTCGCGCGGGCACGGACGCACCTGCCAGTCCCGGCCCTATCTCAACGCAGCAGATCGCCTACGCGCCGGCCTGTGCGGCCACCCTGATCCCCGTGCATCTGCTGTCCAGTCATTGGCGGCTGTTGCTGCGTCCGACGTGGTACGCAGCGGCGTTGATCGCGGTGGCGCTCGGCGGGTGGGTCTTGCCGTACCGCGAAGTCGTCGGCCCCACGCTGCTGCTGCTCACGATCTTTCCCATCTCGGCGGCCGCTGCGCGCTGGGAGGGGGGCGATCTGCCGCCGTTCCTGGATACCACGCTGGTGGCAGCGCAAGGCGGTCGGATCAGCTTTCTCCTCGCTGCCTTGCTGCTCGGAGGCGTGCTGCAACTTCCCGCCTTGCTGTCGGCCGTGGCGACCGGTTCTGCGCGCCTGTTACCACACATGGCAGGTATCGCGATTGGGGTGGCAGTCTTTTCGCTGCTCGGTGCTGTGCTCACGCGCGGCGCGGTCGCTGCCCGCCTACTGTTGCTGATCGCCTGGTACGCCTATTTCGCGTCCGCTTGACGCCATTGCATGATCGATTGCGCCGCGTAGGTCGAGCGTGGCGCCGCAGGCCCGGTAGACTCACGTCACACAACGGCTCCGCGCCTGACGGACTGTGCTTCCGTTATCACCTGGTCAGCAGCTTGCTTCGGTACCTTTCGAGGTCTGTGACTGTAGCGGTGACCAGCATGAGCAACGGGATTGCCCCGAAAAAGGGTGGGGCGGCGGCCTTCCTCCGGCGCCTGTGGGGCGGGGCAGGGGATGACAAGAGCGCTCGCCTAGCGGCACTGGATCGCGTTCAGGCCGTGATCGAGTTCGAACTCGACGGCACCATTCTGACTGCCAATGACAACTTCCTGGCGGCCGTAGGCTACACGCGGGAGGAGATTCAGGGACGCCACCATCGCATGTTCGTCGATGACGCTTACGCCGCCTCGCAGGAGTACCGCGACTTCTGGCCGCAGCTCGCCACGGGCGAGCTGAGCACGGGGCGCTATGCGCGCTACACCAAGGACGGACGCGAGATCTGGATTCAGGCGAGCTACAACCCGGTGCTGGATGCTAGCGGGCGTCCTTACAAGATTATCAAGTTCGCTACGGACGTGACCGCGCAGGTCATGTCGCAGCGCATGTTGGAAGCGGCCGTGGAGGAGGCGCAGCGGGTGACCGACGCTGCCCGTCACGGCGACCTTCGCCAGCGCATCACCCTGGACGGCAAAACCGGTCACATCGCCGCCTTGTGCACGGACATCAACCGTTTTCTTGACGACAACGCTGCCTTCCTGGGTGAGGTGGCCAACGTGTTCGCCGGGCTGTCGACCGGTGATCTCAGTAAACGAATCGAATTGCAGGTGGGCGGTGCCTACGCAGACGTGCGCGCCGATGCCAACGAGAGCTGCAAGAAGCTCGGTGAACTCCTGGCTGAGGTCAGCGAGGCGGCCGTGGCGCTAGAGGGCGCCAGCGCGGAGGCGCAGGTTGGCAGCGAGGCGGTGGCCAGCACCGTGCAGGCCATGCAGCAGATCGCTGCCAAGATTTCGGTGGTCGATGAGATCGCCTCGCAGACGGACCTGCTGGCGTTGAATGCAGCGATCGAGGCGGCGCGAGCCGGTACCAACGGTAAGGGCTTCGCGGTGGTCGCCGGCGAAGTGCGCAAGCTCGCCGAGCGCAGTCAGGACGCCTCCAAGGGCATCGGTGAACTCGCCCGCGACAGCGTGGCGACGGCCGAACAGGCGGGCCAGTTGCTGGGTGCGATCGTGCCGTCGATAAAGCGCGTCTCGCAGGTGGTGCAGGAAATCGCGGCGAGCAGTGGCCACGTCAGCGAGGCTCGAGGCCAGCGCGGCGTCGACGCCGTGCCCCTGGAGACCCACGCCGAGGCGCACCCGGCCGTCGAGCTGTTCGAAGACGAGCCTTCGCGCTCGGTCGGTTGAGCAGGAGGCGCGGGCTCAGTAGGCCGTTGCGCGTATGCGGCAGCGCAAGGCGCAATCGTTCCCATTGCTGTGCGCGCCACCTGACGAATCAGTTCGCCAAGTGCTTCGTTGCGATGCATCAGGAGTGGTGAGTCTTCTCGGAGGATCAGGCGCTTAGGAATGGTTGCAGTGCACGAGGAAAATGCGTCATGAGGCCCAGTTCTCAGTTGCGACCTTCCAAGTGGCGCCGGGGCCGAGCGGCGTCCTAGCATCGACCCCTACCCTTGCTCGGGCTATGTCATGAACCTCTTCACCCCAAGCCGTTTGAGACGCTGTTGCACGATGCTGGCGACCCTCGCCGTCGCCGCCACCCTCTCGGCCTGTGCCTCGATGGGCAGCGATGCCAGCTCACGCCGGGAAATCGTCTACGTGCCGGCGCAGGCGCAGCCGGTGGATCATGTGCGCTGGGATCACGTGCGAAACTTCAAGCCGCTCAACCAGCGCATGATTCTCATGGACGTGCGCCGCCGCCCGCACCTGCTGGTGCTGGCGAAGACCTGCGTAGGCCTGCGCCGCGACAGCATCATCGTGCTGGGGCCACGCTCCGCGCGCTTTGATCCGCAACGCGATGCGATCGGTATCGTCAACCGCGGAGCCATGTCGCGAGGCGGGCTCGGGGCGACGATGACCTGCGTTCCCGACGCCCTGTACGCCCTCGAGGAAGAGGACGTCGACGCGGTGATGGCGTCGCTCTGACCGTCACCGCGCGCTCGCGTCGCTAGTCTGCGACCGGCGCGCACTCCTGTCCGCTGCGCCACCGCCACACTTCCAAGCCCGTTCGCGGCGCGAAGGGGCGCGAGTCCTGCGCCGTGCCCAAATAGAGCTGGCCCTGAAACTCCGCTAGCGAGCGCGTGCCGATGTTGGCGCTATCGTCGAAGCCCCAGCCGAGATACGTGGCGCGCGGGCTGCCGACGAGTTCCTCCCACTGCGCGCCATCGGCGCTGCGCCACACGCCAGCGCCGGTGGGAAAGCCGAAGAAGGAAAACGCGTTCAGGGTGCCCAGCCACAGCTGGTCTTCGAAGGTGATGTAGCGCCAAGAGTAGTCGTTGCCGGGCACGCCGAAGCCGTCGGCACCGATCTTCTCCCATTGCTCGCCGTCGGCGGAGCGCCAGACCCCGAAGCCGTTGAAGGCGTTGATCGTGCCCACGTAGAGCTGATCCTGGAAGGTGTGCAGATCGACCGCCGCGCCCGTGCTCTCGTAGTCGAAGCCGCCCGGCGTTTGCGCAGTAGGGCCGACCACGCCGCTGAAGGTCACGCCATCGAAGGTCCGCCAGATCTGCAGACCATCGGCGGCGTTGCGGGTGCCGGCGTAGAGGGCGCCCTGGAAGAGCTCCATCTCGTGGATGGAATCGTTGCGAGCATCACCGAAGCCGTTCAGCACCAGGGGCTGGATGCCTTGCTCGCGCGTGCGGAAGAGCTTGGCACCGCCATCCGTGTCCTGCGTGCCGAAGTAGAGGTACTCGACATCGTCGAAGGTGGCGCAGGTGAGCGAGCGCACGCTGCGCACGGTGGGGTCACCGATGCCGCCATCGGCGGTGACGTTCCACGTGACCCCATCGGCGCTGCGCCACAGCTGCGCGCCCTCGGTGAGGTTGTCCGTGCCCGCGTAGATCGCGCCTCGGCATACGGCGAGGCTGCGCACGCCTTCGTTCTCAATGCTGCCGAGGCCGCCGCTGACCACCTGCTCCCACACGCTGCCGTCGTAGCGCCAGATCTGGGCGCCGGCCAGGCGATTGAGGGTGCCCACGTAGAGGTGATCGCCGAACACGGCCATGCTCCACGCATAGCGGTTATTGCTGTCACCGAAGCCGTCCTCGGAGACCTGCTCGAAGGGCGCGTCGCACTCCTGGGCGCTGAGAGCGCCGATGGGGGCGATCAGCAGCATCAGGACGAACGAAGCGGCCGGTGCCAGGCACCTACCCCACATGGCGCTCCCCTCGCGTGTCATCGTCGCCGAGCAGTGTCCGTACCGCATCCTGATTCTCCGGTCGTAGCAGTTTGAATAGCAGTCCGCGTCGGGCCAGATGACGCGAGACGAGATGGTTGTGGCACGCGTGGCTGTGCACCTGCACGCCCGGTGCCTGCGCCAGGTGTTGGGCGGCGTGCTGATCGCTCGCGCAGCCATCGCAATGGTGCACGTGGTATTGCGTGCGCCCGTTGTGGGTGGCGAGCACCTGGGCGAGATCGAACGAGTCCTGCGCCGGAGGGGGCAGGGCCCAGAGCTGCTCGTACCAGGCACGACCGGCGTCATCGAGCTCACGGTGGCGCTCCACGTAGGGGCGATCCAGGCAGGTGATCGGGGCGAAGGCCTGCACCGTATCGGCGCCGAGCAGGTGGCCGTAGAGCAGGGCGGCGTAGGCGCCCACGGAATTGCCGATGAACAGGGTGCGCTTCGGCGCCAGCCTGGCGATCTCCTCCTGCAGCCAGTCGAGGGCGGCGTCGAGCGAGGGGGTGGCGCGGTCGAAGCCCTCGAGGTAAGCGCGATCGTGGACATCACGGCAGAGGATACGGCTGTAGCGCAGACGGCTGGCCGTGCCCGCGAATTCGTGACCGCCCATGCCCCAGCGCTGGGCGAGGCCGGAGAACACGACGAGCAGGGCGCTCGTGTCCTCGCCGCGCTCGACGCTAACGCCGCTGATCACCGGCCAGGCGCTCGGATTTAGTAGCCGCCTTCATTGGCGAGCACATGCTCGAAGGCAGGTTGTAGGGTGCCGTCCGGCGCCAGGCGGCCGCGCGTCGAACTCTCGAGGTCGGGCCACTGGGTGATCTGCAGGCGCAGCCCGCCGACGGCAAAGTCGATATGACCCTTACCCTCGTAGTCGCCGATCGCCGAACGCTCGAGGCCCGTGTGCTCCACCAGGCGATCGACCATCTCCGCCATCTGCAGCGGGGGGGTCTCCATGTAACGTCCGATGGGGCCGATGGAGCGCAGGTGCAGCTCGCGTACGGCGCGCCGGTCCATGGCCGCGCGGAAGACGGGGCCGATCACCTGCTCGTTCACATCGCGCGCGAGGATCACCCCGAGGGAGATGTACATGTTCTCCGCACACAGGCTATCCAGGGCTGCTGCCTTGCGGTTCGCGCAGCGAAGATCATCGATAGCCTCGTAGGCGTCGTCATCGAAGCCGCCGTTGAAGGAGAGGTAGACGGTGCGCAGGCCCGCCTGCTTGAGCTTGCGCACGTAGTCACGGTTGGCGAGCTTCAGGCCGTTGGAGAGGATCATCGGCAGATGGCCCGCCTCGCGCACGCGGCGGACCAGGTCCGGCAAGTCCTTGCGGACCGTGGGCTCTGCGCCCACGAGGCGGATGTGCGTGCGCTGCGGAAAGCGCGAGATCGTGTCGATCAGCCAATCGGCATCCATGTCGGGGATGTGCCGGTTGGGGATATAGCAGTTACGGCACTCCATATTGCAGCGGTGCGTTATGTCCACCATCACCGTGCGATAGGGATTCTCCTCGGGTGAATAGACTAAGGAGGTAGCCTGATGCTCGATTGGTGCTGCCGCTTGCGCTTCCGTGGCGGACATCTTCCATCCTTGTATTTAACTTATTATTTTTGATCGGCCCCGAGCTGCCATCTCTCTGGACTATATCCAACCCTTCGGCGAGAAAGCCAATGTTGCTGTCGATATCGAAACTGCTTGGGATGATGGAGTTGGGATGTTCGTCCCGTTCGCCGGGCTCTGGCGCCCGTGAGCGTGGTGCTTGTCGGTCTGCTCGACCGAGCGAATGGCAATGCCTAACGAATAGATCGGGTGCTATTCGCGGCCGAGAATCACGGTGAAGGTGCTGCCCAGTCCCGGTCCGGACTGGGCGTCGATGCGGCCTCCGTGGCGCTCGCACACGGTGGCGCACATGGCGAGGCCGAGCCCGGTGCCCGGTTGGGAGTGCGTGCCTCGCACCCGTGCAAAGCTCTCGAAGATTCGCTTGAGATGACCCTTATCGATGCCGATGCCGTTGTCGCTGACCGCGAAGGAGACGGTCTGTGCGTTGGGGGTGGGAAGGTTGCGGATTTCGATCGTCAGCGGGCGTGACGGCTCTCGGTACTTGATCGCATTGCCGAGGAGGTTGAGCAGCAGCACATGGAGTTGGAAGCGATCGCCGTTGATCTGCGGTAAGGGATCGTAGGCGACGTCGGCCTTCGTGTGCTCCAGGTCTGTTCGAAGGGCCGCCAGCACTTGCTTCAGCAATTCGTTCAGGTCGACGGGCTCGTGGGTTTGCTCTCGCCCCAGCACCGTCGCGTGCTCGAGTACCGCATCGATGCGATCGCCAAGCTGGTCGAGCTGTGTGCGGGCGATGTCCAACGGTGCGCGGTCGCCTAGGTGGCTCGCATTGTCTTCGAGGTACACATCGACGTAGGCACTCGCGGTGCGGATCGGCGCTTTGAGATCGTGAGCCAAGGAGTGGTTGAAGTGGCGCAGCTCCTCGATCCAATGCTTCAAGCGCGTGTTGGCTGATTCGAGGGCCTGTCGCTCGGCTCGCTTGTCGGCATCGTCTGCCCGCCTCGCGCGCACCTCCTCCTGAAGTTCCTCCCGGAGCTCGAAGAGATCCGCCATGGCCCGGTCGTAAATCCCCAGGAGGGCCTGAGAAATCTCGTCCGTGAGGTCGTAGGCGGCGCCCGAGTGCGCCAACAGGGTGCTCACCTGCTCGTGCATATCGCGCACGGCCGTCAGCGGTACGCGGGCGGCCAGCAGTCGACGGCCGATCTGTTCGATGCCTTCGCTGCCTTCGCCGCCTTCCAACACCTCGCGCAGCAGCGCGTGGTACGCGGAGATGATGTCGGTGCCGGGGCTGCTGGCCTTAGCCGTCATGGAGCAGGGCGTCGATGGCGAGGGTGAGCTCAGCCTGATCCGCCGGTTTGGTTAAGGTGACGACGTCGGCCAGATCGTCCGGCCTTGGCACCTCAGTTCCGTAGCCGGTCAGGAATAGAAAGGGTGTGGCAGCGGCCTTGAGGCGCCTGGCAATGGGGTAGCTGTTCTCCTCATTGAGGTTGATATCGAGGACCACGAAATCGAACGCGCTGTTGTCGAGCTGCTGCAGGGCCGACGCCTCGTTGGAGGCGAGTGTCACGCGTTCGAAGCCGATGGTCTCCATCATCGATTGGAGGTCGATGGACATGACGGAGTTGTCCTCGACAACGAGCACCGAACCACGCGTGCGGGGCGGTGTCGCGCTCGGATCATCGGCGAGCGCTTGCACGGCCTCGGGGCGGGTCGGTGGGACGCCCGTGAGCAGCGCGGACTCGGGCAACCAAAGCACCACTTCCACGCCTTGGGGGTGGAAGTGCAGGTCTACCGTGCCGTCGAGTTCGAAAGGGACTGCGTTGCGAATCAGGGTGGTCCCGAAGCCGGCGGCTTCGGGGGCCACCACCGGTGGTCCGCCCGACTCCACCCAGCGCATTCTCACGCCCTTGGCTTCGCGTGAAATAGCCACCTCGATACGGCCGCCGGTGATCGACAGGGCGCCGTACTTGGTGGCATTGGTGGTCATCTCATGCACGACGAGCGCCACCAGAGGACTCATGTCTGGACGGAAATGCGCATCGTCGCCATGGATGCGCACGTTGGCGCTGCCGTCCGCTGCCCGCTGCTCGAACGGCGCGAGCTCGGCGCTGACCAGTGAGCTGAGCGACACCCCACGGTTCGCGCTCTCGCTGCTCAGGTCGTGCGCCTTGGCCAGCGCCTCGATGCGCTTCTCCAGCGCCGCGGCGTAGCTGTCCAGGGAAGTGCGATGGCTGCGGGCCTGGCGGGTGATGGCCCGGATCAGGGCCAGGATATTGCGCACACGGTGGTTGAGTTCATTGATCATCACCTTCTGCTGGCGCGTGCGGTGGGTGAGGATCTCTCGGTCGAGCAGCAGCCGTCGCTGCAGGTCTTCAATCAACACCTCGCCCAGGCCGTGGGCGAGGGAACGGTCGGCGGCGGACCATGGTGTGCACTGGCCTCGCCTCTCCTCGAGATACAGACCGAAGGAGCCGCGCGGGCTGAGTCTGGTGCGCCCCGCGTCGTCCCTGATGTCCTTCTTCGGCTCGCCAGCCCAGCGAAAGGTGCTAGCCGTCTCCTCGCGGAATAGCACGATGCATCCAAGACCACCTAACGGGATGATCAGTGCGCCAGCGATGACGCCCAGGACAGCGCGGTCACAATGCAGGTGGGCAGCAAGACTGTCGACGCTGACGATATCGGTGACGTCGTCGATCAGTGCTTCCAGCGCGGCCGGCGGCGGGCAGAGGCCGAAGCTGCGCGGTGCGCGCTCGGCGAGTTGTAGGGCGAGGCCGCAGGCCTCGAACTGGCGCAGGAAGCGCACGTGGTCGGTGGCCAGCAGCTCTCCTAAGGGAGTGTCGTCATCTTGCTGCGTGCGCAGGGTATCGAGGAAGGCACGCTCGCGTTCGCGGTCTTCGGTGCTCGCCTCGTAGGCCAGCGCGGAGAGCTTCAGGTTAAAGTGCTTCAGGAACGGCAGCAGCAGCGTGCGAGTAGCCGTCGAGGGCACGTAGGCCTCGCGATGCTTGAAGGAGAACATCCCCCAGAGCTTGCCGCGGCTCATGATGGTGAGCGTCATGCTGGCTCGCGTGCCCATGTTGGCGAGGTACTGAATGTGTACGGGTGAGACGCCGCGCACCGTGGCCAGGGAGATATCGAGGGGAGGCGCGTGCGGGTCCGCGCTGGCGAGGTCGACCGGGGGCTGTTCGATGTCGGCGATCACCCGCAGCGGGGTTCGCAGCATCATCTCCCGCGCCTGCGGGGGGATGTCCCATTGGGGGAATCGCAGGCCGAGGAAGCTCTGGCCATCTGCGGCCACGCTTTCGGCCACCACTTCCCCCGAACCGTCATCGAGGAGCTTGAAGGCCATCACCTGGTCGACCCCGGTGAGGCGTCGCAGCCAGATCACCGCGTCGTCGAGGAGGGCGGGGAGATGCCGATGATCATCGATCTGGTCGAGGAGCTGCGTCAGCTGTTCGGCGAGATGCTCCGCCGCGGGTTGGCCGGGCTGCGTGGGCGTGAACTCTATGACGACGTGCTCGTCCACCCGAAAGGCCGAGGCGTCGAGCAAGCCCCTCACGCCTTCGCACTGCCCGAGACCCACCGCGCGCTCGTCGGGGCGCCGTAGGGGATCGGTCAGGGCATCCTGCAATCGCTTGAGTTGTTCGGCGCTCAGGAGCGTGGTGGGGGCGGAGCCAAGGAGCTCGGCGAGGGTGAATCCGACGAAACGAGGTAGGTTTTCACTCGCGTAGCGAATCTCGCTGAGGGCAGCGTCACAGCCGATCAGGGCACCCCAGGGTTGGATGCACCCGGGGATGTGGATGGGTTCGTCTGCGCAGTCCGCTAGGGCGCGGCTTTCGGCGTCGGATCCGACTGCCATGGGAGTATCCCTCGCTCGGCTGTCCGTTCGCTCTCCCGGGGCGCCTCGAGCACGCCCGTGCGGCCAGTATAGGGGGAACTTCGGTGCGCCGGGAGCTGCGCGGATGAACTCCCGTGGCTAACGCTTGCGCAAGCGCTCCTCCCAGAAGCTGGCCTTGCGAATGCCGAGGCTCTTCGGGTCGAAGGTGTAGGTGGTGGCGCCCTCGCGGCGCTGCCGCTCGTAGTCCTTGAGGGCCATCAGCGATGGCTTGCCCATGAAGAAGAGGATCAAGATCCCCACCACGTTGAGCCAGGCCATCAGGCCCACGCCGAGGTCGCCCATGGCCCAGGCCAGGTTGGCGGTGCGGATGGTGCCGTAGAACACCGCTCCCATCAGTACCAGCTTCAGCACCAGCAGTTCGCCGGGAATGCGAATCGTGCGCCGGATGTAGGCCACGTTGGTCTCCGCGATGTAGTAGTAGGCGAGCATCGTGGTGAAGGCGAAGAAGAAGAGGGCCAGGGCGATGAAGGGCTTGCCGACACCGGGCAACATGCTCTCCACCGCGTACTGGGTGAAGGCGGGGCTGCTGGCCACCAGTTCTGGCGAGAGGTTCTGGATCAGGAAGCCGCCGTCGGGGTTGTGCACGTTGTAGGCGCCGGTGATCAGGATCATCAAGGCGGTGGCCGTGCACACGAACAGGGTGTCGACGTACACGGAGAAGGCCTGCACGAGGCCTTGCTGCGCTGGATGCTCCACCTCGGAGGCAGCGGCAGCGTGCGGGCCGGTGCCTTGACCTGCCTCGTTGGAGTACACGCCGCGCTTGACGCCCCAGCCGATGGCGGCGCCGAAGCCCGCCATGGGGGTGAAGGCGTCGCCCACGATGAGGCCCAGGATGGCGGGCACCTTGGCGATGTTCATCACCACGATGATCACGGCGGTGACGATGTAGGCGAGCGCCATCAAGGGCACCACCACCTGCGTCACCTTGGCGATGCGCTTCACGCCGCCGAAGATGATGATGCCAAGGAGGGACACGACCACCGTAGCGGTGATGAGCTTGGTGCTGCCCACTTCGCCGAAGAAGGTGTTGATCGTGGCACCTGGGCCTAGGGCCACCTCCACCGCGTTGCCGATCGCGTTCGACTGCACCCCGGGCAGCAGGAATCCGCAGGAGAGCAGGGTGATCAGGGCGAAGGCCCAGCCGTACCACGCCTGGCCCATGGCCTTTTCGATGTAGTACGCGGGTCCGCCGCGGTACTCACCCTCGTCCTCCTCCTTATAGATCTGCCCGAGGGTCGACTCCACGTAGGCGGTCGATGCGCCGAGGAAGGCCACTATCCACATCCAGAACACCGCGCCCGGACCGCCGAAGCCGATGGCGGCGGCCACGCCCGCGATGTTGCCGGTGCCGACGCGACCGGAGAGAGAAACGGATAAGGCCTGGAAGGAGGAGATCCCGCGCTCGGAGCCCTTGCCGCTGAACAGCAGGCGCAGCATCTCCCCGAACATGCGTACTTGGACGAAGCGGGTCAGCACCGAGTAGAACAGGCCAGCACCCAGGAGCAGGTAGATGAGCGCGGGGCTCCAGATGAAGCCGTTGAGAGTACTGACCAGGGAATCCATAGGCGCTGCGCTTCCGTCCGATGAGTGGCAGCGGCCGAGTCTAACCCGGTTTTCGCCTCGCCTGCTGAGCGGCGCGGCGCTGGCAGGAGTATGATGCGCGGCCCGCGCTGCCTTCGAGCAACGCCCCTGAACCGACCCCCGCAGAGATCCCATGGCCCCCGAAGACGCCACCCCCACGCCCGCCTTTCGCGAACTCGGGCTCGCACCCAATCTGGTGCAAGCCCTGGACGCCCTCGGCTACGAGCACCCCACGCCGATCCAGGCACAGGCGATTCCGCTGTTGCTGGCGGGCCGCGACCTGCTCGGCCACGCCCCCACCGGCACGGGCAAGACGGCGGCCTTCGCCCTGCCGTTGCTCTCGCGCCTCGATCTCGAGGCTCGTGGCGTGCAGTTGCTCACGCTCTGCCCTACGCGCGAGCTGGCGATCCAGGTGGCGGAGGCCTTCAAGCGTTACGCGGCGCACCTTCCCGGCTTTCGCGTACTCCCGATCTACGGCGGCCAGGAGTACGGCGGGCAGCTGCGCCAGCTCCGCCGCGGCGTGCACGTGGTGGTGGGCACGCCCGGGCGCGTGATGGACCACATGCGTCGCGACACCCTGCGCCTGGATTCCGTGTCGGCGTTGGTGCTCGACGAGGCGGACGAGATGTTGCGCATGGGCTTCGTGGAAGAGGTGGAGTGGATCCTCGAGCAGACGCCGGCCGAGCGCCAGCTAGCGCTTTTCTCAGCCACCATGCCCCGGGAGGTGGAGCGCATCGCACGCCGCCACCTGCGCTCGCCGGAGGAGATCAGCGTTCGCGCCACCACCGCCACGGCCGAAACCATTCGCCAGCGCTACTGGCAGGTGAGCGGCGTGCACAAGCTCGACGCCCTCACGCGCATCCTCGAAGTGGAACCCTTCGACGGCTTGCTGATCTTCGTGCGCACGCGCACTGCGACCGTCGAGCTCGCCGAACGCTTACAGGCGCGCGGCCATGCCGCCGAGGCGATGAGCGGCGATATGGCGCAGAAGCACCGTGAGCAGATGATCGAGCGCTTTCGCGGTGGATCCCTGGACATCCTCGTGGCCACTGATGTCGCCGCGCGCGGCCTCGATGTGGACCGCGTCAGCCACGTGATCAACTTCGACATTCCCAACGATCCGCAAACCTACATCCACCGCATCGGGCGCACGGGTCGCGCCGGCCGCCGGGGCGATGCGATCCTGTTCGTGGCCCCGCGTGAGAAGCGCCTGCTGTACGCGATCGAGCGTGCCACGCGCCAGCGCATCGAGCGCCTCACTCTGCCGACGACGCAAGCGGTCAACAACCAGCGCATCGCCAACTTCAAGCAGAAGATCACCGAGACGCTCGCCGCCGGTGAGGTCGACTTCATGCGCGGCCTCATCGAGCAGTATCGCGACGAACACGACGTCTCGGAGGTGGATATCGCGGCCGCCCTGGCCCAGCTATCTCTGGGCGATAAGCCGCTTCTCCTAGAGGAGCGAGAGGAGCCGGCACCTCGCCCCGATCGAGGGGAGCGCCCCAAGCGATCCTCGCGTCAGGACGATGCGGGCGGCCCTCGGCCTAAGCGCGCGCCTCGGCGTGAGCCACGCGAGGATGCTCGACCGGCCCGCCCACCGCGACGCGACCGAGGCCCAGACCCCGACAGCGAGCGCTTTCGCATCGAAGTGGGCGCCAGCCACGGCGTGAAGCCGGGCAACATCGTCGGCGCCATCGCCAACGAGGCGGGCCTCGACGGGCGCTACATCGGCCACATCCGGATCGAGGACGATCACAGCTTTGTGGATCTCCCCAAGGGCATGCCCAAGGCAATCTTCCAGTCCCTGAAGAAGGTGCGCGTCTGCGGGCAGGCGCTCGCCATCACCCGCCAACGCCACGCTGGCAGCAGTAGTGGCAGCCAGGGCGACGACCACTCCGAGGGCTAGCGTCAGCCCATCGCCGGCACCCGCGCGAGGTCATCGCGCAGCCAGTCGATCAGCCGTCGAAGGCGCGCGGGCACGAGGCGCGCGCTGGGGTACACCAGGGAGACGGGGCTGGGCGCCACCTCATGCTCAGTCAGTACTTCCACTAGGTCTGCGTTCACCACGTGATCGTGCACCTGGTAGTAGAGGAAACGGCCGAAGCCGCTGCCGGCCCGGCAAGCGGTCACCGCCGCCTTGATCTGATTGCAGGCGAAGGGACCGTCAACCTTGACCTGTCGTTCGTCCTGACCGACGCCGAAGCGCCAGGTGCTGCGCTGATGAGGCAGGTTGGAGAGGCGCACGCAGGGCAGCTCACCCAGGGCCTGGGGCTGGCGCGGGGTGCCCACCTTGGCGAGCAGGTCCGGACTCGCCACGACCACCTGGCGCATGGTGCCGACCGCGATCGCCACCATCGTGGAGTCCGCCAGGTCACCGATGCGCACCGCCAGATCGATGTGTTCCTCCACCAGATCGACGTTGCGGTCGGCGAGGGCGAGCTCCACGCGCATGGCGGGAAAGCGCTCGAGGAAGCGCAGCACCGCGGGGGTGACGTGGTGGGTGCCGAACTCGAGCGGGGCGGACAGGCGCAGCTCGCCCCGAGGATCGCCCTCCTGGGGGCCGATGGCCGCCTCCGCATCCTCCACGTCCGCCAGGATTCGCCTGCACCGCGCCAGGTAGTCCCGCCCCTCCGGCGTCAGGGACATGCGCCGCGTCGTCCGCTGCAGCAGGCGCGTGCCGAGGTGTGCCTCCAGTGCCCCCAGCGTGCGCACCATCGACGGTTGCGAACGGTCCAGGGCCTGGGCGGCGGCGGTGATGCTGCCCTGATCGGCGATTTCCACGAACGCGCGCATCGCAAACAGCTTGTCCATCGCACGGCCCCGGGGTTATTGCTTCAAAAAATGAAGAAATCTTATTCATTTTTGAGCATTTATTCATTTGGGCCGTCGCCGCAGACTCTCCTCCCACTGATTCCACAGCCTCGGGAGACCAGCAGCAGCCATGGCAACAGCACACGCGCGAACCGCCGGCGCCCACCACATCGGCCTGACCGTGGCCGATTTGCACGCCGCCAAACACTTCTTCCTAGACGCCCTCGGCTTCGAGCAGGTGGGCGAGGTGGCGGACTACCCCGCCGTCTTCGTCAGCGATGGCACGGTGATGATCACCCTGTGGCGGGCCGAAGACCCGGCCACGGCGAGCGCCTTCGATCGTCGCCTCAACCTAGGCCTGCACCACTTTGCCCTGCGCGTACCCGGCGGCGATGAAGCGCTGGCGAGCCTCGCGGACGACCTGGCCCGTCGCGACGATGTCGAGATCGAATTCCGCCCGGAAGCGCTCGGCACCACGCCGCTCAAGCACATGATGGTGCGCATCCCGGGCGGCAACCTGCGCCTCGAATTGATCGCGGCCTAAGTGCCAGGACATCCCGGAGCCCCCGCATGACGACCGCAGGTCCCCTCATTCCCCAAGACGCCTCGCCCTTTCACGCGGGCGAGCAGACCATGCAATCGCGCGCAGGCGTGCGGGAGCAGACCGAGCAGTGGGGGCGGCAGATCGTCCGTTCCCACCTGCCGGAGCAGCATCGCGACTTCTATTCGCAACTGCCCTTCGTGGTGGTGGCGGCACGGGACGACGCCGAGCGGGTCTGGGCCAGCATCCTGAGCGGCGCACCCGGGTTCATCACCTCGCCGGATCCCTCCAGTCTGGCCATGGCCACCAGGCCCTTGCCCGGCGACGCGCTAGAGCAATCATTAGGTGCGGGTGCAGACCTCGGGATGTTGGGCATCGAACTGCACAGTCGCCGCCGCAATCGGGTGAACGGCACGCTCACCCAGGTGGGGCGGCGCGGGATGACCCTGGAGGTCGGGCAGACCTTCGGCAACTGCCCCCAGTACATCACCGAACGGCAATGGCAGGCGGTGGCGGTGGATAGCGCCAAGACGCTGGCGAGCCGATCACGGTCGCTGGATGCGAGCGCCCAGGCCTGGATAGCCTCCGCGGACACCCTCTTCATCGCCTCCGGCTTCGCCCAGCGCCGCCATGCGGGAGATGCCCTGGGCATGGACGCGTCACACCGGGGCGGCGTTCCCGGGTTCGTCACGGTGCAGAGCGATCGTCGCCTGGTGATTCCGGACTACGCCGGCAACAACCACTTCAACACCGTGGGCAATCTGTTGCTGGACCCCCGCGTCGGCCTGCTCTTCGTCGACTTCAAGCGCGGCAGCCTGCTCCAGCTCACGGGGCGGGCGACGATCGAGGAGAACCCCGACGCGGTGAGCACATACGCGGGGGCCAAGCGCCTGATCGTGGTGGACGTGGAGGCGGTCAATCGCCTCGACGACGTGCTTCCCCTGCGTTGGGCGGACCCGTCCACGAGCGTGCGCGAGCTGCGGGTGATCGCCAAAGAGGCGCAGAGCGCGGATGTCACCTCCTTCAAGCTGGCACCCCCCGAGGGTGATACGCAGGCCCTCGCGGCCTACCAACCCGGGCAACACCTGCCCATCGAGGTGGAGATCGATGGGCAATGGGAATCGCGTACCTACACGCTCTCTCAGGCCCCGGGTCATGACCACTACCGGATCAGCGTGAAGCGCGAGGCGCATGGGCGCGTGTCCCGCTTCCTGCACGATGCCCTCGCCGTCGGCGATGTGCTGCGGGCGCGCGCGCCCGCGGGCGACTTCGTGTTGCGCGAGAGCGAGCGGCCGATCGTCCTCGCGAGTGCGGGCGTTGGCGTCACGCCCATGCTGAGCATGCTGGAGACGCTCGCCGCCGCGCGAGACCCGCGGCCCCTGACCTTTCTCCACGGCGCGCGCGACGGCGATCACTACCCTTTCGCGGATGCCATCGAGGGTTGGGTGCGCGAGCATGGCAACGCCAGCGCGATCACCCGCTTCAGTCGGTCCGTGCCATCGCAGCTGAGGGGCGCTGGCGTTGTGGAGCGCGGCCGCCTCGACGTCGCGCTGCTCGCGCAGGTGAACCCGGCGCTCGATGCGGACTTCTACCTCTGCGGCCCGCAGGCGTTTCTCTCCGCCATGACAGCTGGATTGCGCGCCCTGGGGGTGGCGGAGGACCGCATCCTCCTGGAGACGTTCTGACCGGAGTGACTACGCGAAAGCGTTGTCGTTCACTCGCGCTCGAAGTGCGGCAGCACGCGCAAGCGCACGTAGGGCTGATGCTGTTGATTGGAGAACACCGCATCAAACTGCTGCAGGCCGGCCAGGGCGCCCGCCAGGCGACCTGCCTCGGCGCCCGTGGCGCGCCCGAACACGCCCGTGACGATGCGTCGGCGGCGCTGGGCGTCGGAGTTGTAGAGGTAGAGCTTGCTGGCGAGGTTGCCGACCAGATCCGGGGAGAGATCGTCCGGGAACTGCGTACCCACCACCACGGCCACGCCGAAGGCGCGTCCCTCGCGCGCGAGCTGGATCAGGCGTTCCGATTGCGAGGCACGCCACGCCTCGTCGAACACCAACACCCGGCGCAGGGCGCGCGGTTGCTCCCCGCGCAGCATGTAGCCCTGCAATTGGATCAGGATCATCTCTGCCAGGGCAGACTTCAGGCGATCGTCGTTCGGCAGGTTGTTGAAGGAGAGTACGTAGCGCCCCGCCATGAGTTCGGCGAAGGTCAGGCGGGCGCCGGCGTCGCCCGGCAGCAGGCGCATCTCGTGCAGTAGACCTAAGCGATTGCTGAGGCTGGTGGCGGTGGTCGATTCATCACGCAGGGCGATGGTGATCGCATCGTGCAGCGACGGTGACTTGATCTGCTCCACGGGCAGCCATTCGCGCAGTGGCTGCAGCCTGTCTTCGAAGCCCTGAATGATGCTGGCGCGCAGCAGCGCGGTCTGTTGCTCGCCGAGGTGCAAGGTGGTGGCGAGCACGCGCGCCACCTCGAACACGTGCGGCATGATCTGCGCGCCGCTCTCGCCCTGGGGCGGTGGTCGGAAGGGGTTGAAGGGCACGCCGTCCTGCAGGTCGATCACCTCGAAGCCGTGCGTACGCGCGAACTCCCCCGAGTAGTCGTTCTTGAAGTCGAAGACCAGCGTCGGGCAGTCGAGGCGCGCCGCATCGGCGAGCAGGGCCTTGATGATCTGAGTCTTGCCTTGGCCTGCGTCGCCGGACACGGTGAGGCCGAAGTTGGGCAGGGCGCGGCTCGCGCCCTGATCCAGGTGCCAGAAGATGGGGCGCTCCCCGTCGCCGTGGCCGATGAGCATGCGTGCCGTGTCGCGGGGGTCACCGAAGGGGCGCGCATGAATCGGGCTCACTAGCACGGGTGGCGCGCTCTCGTCGCTTTCCGCCGGCAGCTCTGCGAGGGCCTGCGTGGGCGCCAAGGGGGTGTCGTCGTCGGCCACGTCCGCCGAGTCTTCGCTGACGCCCGTACTCACCCCCTGCGCGTCGTCCTCGGCGTAGCCGTTGGCGTCTGACTTCACCAGCGTGAGTCGGGCGGGGTTGGCTTGCGGGCGGGCGAGGGAGGCCAGGGGGCCAATCGCCACTTCGCGGGTGAGGAAGCGCCGTTCGCGACGCCAGTCCGCGAAGGCGGGCGCGTCGGCGAACTCACCGATGAACTCCCGTGCCGTGGCCAGTTCGGTCCAGTGCTGCTTCTCCGTCGGCGCGACGCGTCCCCCCGCGTCGAGCAAGTTGACCAGCGCGGGGCCGGTGGTGAGGCGGCGCAGGTCCTTGAGGCTGCGGTTCGGTTCCGTGCCGTCGAAGCCGCTCACCGTGCCGAGGCGGAAGATGGCCGGGGAGGCGTCGGTGCAGTGCTGGAGGAACAGATCGATCTGCCGGCGCAGGGCGCGGCCGCGCACCGGGGCGTCGGCGAAGGCGATCTCCCACGCCTCCAGCCGTTGCTCACCGTCCACCAGGAACTCCACCCGCAGGATGCGGCAGGGGTGGGGGCCTCCCAGGTGCTTGCGGCTGAGGTGCGTGCCGGTGAGGCCGATGATCTCGAGCGCCGACTCGCGGATCAGCCAGCTCAGCAACTCGATGCGCTGCTCGTCGGAGAAGCTGCGCGCGCCGCCCACGGCCTGGTCGCGGCGGTCCTCCCAGGCCTTGTCGAAGTCGACGGATTGCGAGGCGCCGGCGGGCGCCGATGCCTTGTCGCTGAAGGCGTCCTGGCTAAGGAATCCACTCGCAGCGATGCATCGCTCGCGGTAAGCGCGCACCGACTCGAGCACGTGACGGGGTTGCAGGGACCCCTCGCGCCACAGCCAGGCGGGGGAGATACGGTCCGCCGCCTGCACTTCGCTGACATCGATGTCCGCGCGCTCCAGCAGCACCTGGGCGCGGCGCTGGAGGATGCGCTGGATCTCCATCGGCTTTGGCGGGCGCATCTGGACGGGGGCGGGCTGCATCTCCAGGCGCTGGCGCAAGCTCGCCGGCAGGGTGGGCAGGCGGGCGAGGATGTCGGACAGGGCGCAGATGATCACCCCGGTGCCCTGGATACCGTCTTCGCACAGCTGGATGGCCGAGGCCAGGAAGCTCTCGAGCAGGGAGAGCGAGCCGATCTGTTCGGTGCTCTCGATCTGATCGATAGCGAGGATGAAGGGCGCGCCGGTGGCGTGGCAGATGCGGGCGAGGCTGAGCAGCACGTCCGTGCGCTGGTCGTTGTGGCGCAGGGGCTCGAGGAAAAGGGAGCCGAAGCTCTGGTGGGACGAGGAGCCGTTGACCCAGGCCTTGAAGGGCAGGCCGCAGTCGTCGGCGCGCGCCAGCAGTCCTGCCACGACGACACGATCGTCCGCGGTCACCCCCGCGTTCTTCAGTTGCTTGGTGATCTTGCGCGCGGCGTTGACGGCGAGCTTGTCGAGCACCTCCTCGTCCACGTCCGCATCGCGCTTGGCCTTGAAGCGCTTGCGCTGATCCGGGGCGTGGGACCACAGGATCGTGGCCAGGCGTTCCAGGGGCGAGAGGCCGTCTTGATCGACGAACTTGTCCGTGGCGAGCTCGTCGAAGATCTTCTTCACGAACCAGCGCGATAGCTCGTTGGCGTCGATATCGACGGCGAGCTGCATCAGCACGGGGTAGGCCTTGCCACGCCGGGCGAGCTTGGCCAGCTCCGTGGTCAGGCAATGGGTTTTGCCGAGGCCCGCTTCGCCCTTGACCAGCAGCACGCGATCGCCGGGGCTGGCGTCTTCATGCGCTGCGCGCACCACGTTCAAGATGCCCTGGCGCACTTCGGCGTGGATGCTGGGCACATCGAGGCTGATCGCATCGCGCGCCCAGGTGGCCGTGGCGAAGCGCGAGTAGATGCCGCTGAAGTGCTCGCTGGCGAGGGCGTGGAAGAGGGCGTCCTCGGTGCTCACAGGCCGCGCTCCACGAAGTGCAGGGCGCCGCTCGGCACGGCGATCTCGCTGCGCTCGCGGGTGGCGGCGTCCAGGGCGCGAGGGTCGTCCAGGGGCAGTAACGCGAGCAAGCCCGCGTGCGAGGCCTTGAGCAGGCGCGCCTTGAACTGCGCCAGGGTGCCGGCATCGGCGTGGCGGCGGCCGTACTCGTCGTAGACGTGATCAACGGGCGTCTTGTGGCCGAAGGGGCCCGTGTGAGCGGTGCGCGCGATGTTGACCACGTGCTGGGCGAACTGGCGCAGGCTGGGGCTTGCCGGGCGCGCACGGTTCGTGCGGGTAGATGGCGGATCGGCTGGCGTGGCGCTGGCCAGGCCGTACTCCAGGGCCAACTGGGCGAGCGCCTGGCGTAGGCGCTCGACGTGGGCGAGATCGGTGCTGATGCGCCGTGCCGTCTCGCGCAGTTCGACGGCAGCCCCGGGCGGCGCCAGGGCCACGACCCCGCGCAGTACCAGCGCGCCGGTGGCCTGGCTGAGGGTGACCGTGCCTTCGTCCAAGGGCAGGGCGTAGAGGCGGGTCAACAGCACCGCCCGTAGCGTATCGGGGCGGGCGGCGCGCGCCGCGCGGGCACTGTCCGGCCGGTAGCCCAGGCACAGGGCGGGTTCCACCCGGCGGCGCCAGCGTCCCCCGTCGGGGTCGATATCGCCGAAGCGCTGCGTGGCTTCCCGCCGCCCGGCGTCGGTCAGCGTGACCTGCTTGGCGCGTGGGGCGATCCACGCGTTCGCGGTGAGCTCGCCGATGGCCTTCATCCAATGGACTGCCGGCAGCCGAGAACTCAGGTCGCTCGCCAGCTGACGCGCCGAGCGACGCGCATCACCCACCGTGGCCAGACGAGCCAGCAGATAGTTCTGCGTGCTAACCGGCGCAATCGGCGGAGAGGTCACGTGAGAGTTCCTTTCTCGGGTGGGCGGGAAGGCCAGGGCAACGGCCATTCGCAACTTGAGGCTTAGCATACCGCGTTGGCGTGTTGGGCGGGTGCAACGGGCTGGGTCGGCGGCGTCGATCGTCGCCTCGACGGCGCTGGTCTGGCCGGTCGTCAGCGGGTCTTTTGGCGCGCGGTGTCTCGTTCCCGGGCCCGATGAGCCACGGCGCGCTGCAGGGCGCGGCAAGCCGGAAGGTGGTGTCGGGAGTCTGCTACGCTGGGGCTCGCCTCGGCCTGGAGGGGAGCGGAGGCGTCGCCTGCGGGCGCGAGGGGAGGCTGCGGTGCATCGAATTCGCCTATCTTTTCCGTTCGGCAATAGATCATGGATGGGTGGTCGACAGTTGAGTGAACGGTCGGGTTAGCCAGGAGAAGAGGATGGAGTTGATTCTGATCAGTGCCATGAGCGATGCCCGGGTGATCGGCCGCGGCGATGGTCTGCCCTGGGAGATCCCGGAGGAGTACGCGCACTTCCTGGCGCAGGTCCGCGATCACCCAATCGTGATGGGGCGGCGCAGCTACGAGATCTTCGGCGCGGATCTCATCGCCTCGCCGATGCTGGTGGTGAGCCGAACTCTCGCATCAGCCGTGGGCGCGAACATGCGGGTGTGTACCTCCCTCGAGGAGGCCTTACGTCAGGCGTCGACGCTCGATGAGCGCGTATTCGTGGCCGGTGGCGCGCGGGTCTACGCCGAGACCTTGCCGCAGGCAGATGCCCTCTACCTCTCGATCGTCCGCGGTGACTACGAAGGCGATACCTACTTTCCGGCATTCGACGAAGCGCAATGGGAGATCACGCGCCGCGACCACCACGAGCGCTTCGAATTCCGCATCTACGAGCGCCGCTGACCCGCCGGCCAGCGGCGCCTGTCACCGTGTGCCGGCGCACCCACCTCACGGGATAACCGTTCGCCGACATTCGAGGCGACCTTTCCCGCCCTGACGACATCCAAGTGCCGTGTCCGATGTCTCGCGGCGGGCGCGCGGTGCTTACCGAGCCCGCGTTCGCGCTGCCCCTACGGTAAGCGGTGCTCAACCCCATGGACCTGACTCGATTCAGCCTGCGCAACCCGGCCGCCCTGGCCGTGCTCCTGGCCCTCCTCGCCCTGTTCGGGGTGCTCGCCATCGCGGGGCGGCCGATTCAGCTGCTGCCGACCCTCGAGCAGCCCCAGATCTCCGTCAATACGGGGTGGCGCGAGGCGGCACCGGCGGAGGTGGAGTCGCAGATCATCGAGCCCCAGGAGAGCGTGCTGCGGCGCACGCCCGGCGTGCTCGAGATGCAGTCCACGATCTCCCGCGGCTTCGGCTCGATCACCCTGACCTTCGCCGTCGACGCGGACATGAACGAGGCGTTGATCAACGTGATCAACAACCTCAACCAGACCCCGCCGCTGCCGGCCGACGCCAACGAGCCCTTCGTCGGCATGGGCGGCCAGGGCGGCGGCAACTACGCGGCCTCGATCCAGATCTACCCGCGCCGCGAAAACGCCAACACGAACATGGACTCCCCCGAGTACCAGCGCGTGCTCGAGAACGTGGTGGAACCCGCCCTGGCCCGCATCGACGGCGTGGCGCGCGTCGACATGAACGGTCAGCGTCCGCAGGAGATTCGGATCACCTTCGATCCCTACCGAGCGGCGGCGCTCGGCATCGATGTGGCCGCCATGCAGGGCGCGCTCACGGGCGCCAGCGACGCGTCCGGTGGCTTTGCCGACATCGGCCGACGCCAGTACACCGTGCGCTACATCGGTCAGCACGACGTGGACACCCTGGGTGACCTCATCGTCGGCTGGGTCGAGCAGCGGCCCATCCACCTGCGCGAGGTGGCGATCGTCGAGAAGCGCATGATCGACCCCTTCGGCGTCAACATCCGCTCCGGCTACCCCGCCTCCTATGTGGGCGTGGCGGGCACCAACGACGCCAACACGGTGGCCGTGCTCGACGACGTCAACGCCGTACTGGAT